>ONEU01000040.1 GCA_900316925.1 uncultured Eubacteriales bacterium | reverse complement strand
GGAGGATTACCGGGCTGCATATCCGAAGGCATATCGGAGGGCAGTTCGGGAGGATTACCGGGCTGCATATCCGAAGGCATACCGGAGGGCAGTTCGGGAGGATTGCCCGGCTGCTGATTGTCTGTGTCGGAGGATTCGCCGGACTGATTATTGTTGAAGTCCCGGCGGAAACGTCTGCCGCCGAAATTCATATTGTTATCAAAGTTACCGAAACCGCTGTTATCGTTGCCGCCGGCTGCGTTGATACCGTCATCCGTTGCGGTAATGTCGATCACACCGCCGGAGATATCAACGGCAATTGCTTCAAATCCCTCATAGGACTGTGAAACGGTGATATTACCACCGGTAACGGCAAGGGTGGTATCGGCGTGAATCCCGTCGTCGCCGGATTTCAGGGAGAGGGTGCCGTCCTTGATGAACACATCCCCGTTGGAGTGAATGGCATCGTCATAGGCGTCCACCGTCACCGTACCGCCGCTGACGGTGATATTGCTGCCGGCTTTCAGACCCTTGATGCTTTCTTCGGATCCTGAAGACTTCTGTTGGAAACCGCCGGGTCCGCCAAAGCCGCCCTGCTGGGTTTTGACCTCACCGGCACCGCCGCCGGTGGTAATGGAGATCGTACCGCTGCTGATGTCCAGATTTTTGGCAGCCTGGATACCGTCGCTGCCGGAGATGATGGTAATGGCGGCGTTTCCGATGGTGATATGGCCCTTGTCGGACTTGTCGGTATCGGAATAGGTGGAGCGCAGGCCGTCGCCGTCGGTGGTTGTTACGGAGATGGTACCGCCCTCGATGGCGAGAGCGTCTCTGCCGGTAATACCGTTGTGCTTCGCGGTGACATCAATGCTGCCGCCGGAAATACGCACAATATCCTTCCCGGTGATACCGTTTCTGGCATTGCCGGTGACGGTGAGAGAACCGCTGCCGAGGATGGTCAGATCGTCTTTGCAGTACACAGCGGCATTGGGAGCGTCGGAATCCTCGTCGGTATCGGAAACATAGCTGCTGCCGTCAGAGACGGTATTCTTGGTGCCATCCTTGAGCAGGAGGATTGTTTTGCCGCATTTTTCCGCATACACGGCAGACCCGGAGGATGAGGACAGGGAAACGTTGTCCAACACCAGACGTACCGTGTCATCCTTGCCGGCGCTGATAAGGACCTGGCCGTCATTGAATTGTCCGCTGAGAAGATAGGTGCCGGCAGCGGTGATCCTGAGGGTAGTGCCGTCCAGAGCGGCGCCGTTCCCGCTGATCTCGGCGCTGCTGCCGCTGAGCTTGACGGTGGTGGCATTTTCTTCACTGTATTCGGTAGAGGTATCCTCTTCGTTAAAGCTGACCTTCGGCGTATCGGCAGCGGAGGACAGGGTGCTGTTGGAAGTCGACTGAGCGGTGCTGATGAGCTTTTTCCCGGAAGTATTCTGCTGCTGGGAACAGCCGGTGAACAGCATGGAACCGGCCAGGGCAGCGCAGAGGAGGGTGGCAAGCAGTATTCTTTTAGACATATTCATCTCTCCATTTTCGCAGTGATTCTGTCTGATAAGCAGTTCATGTTATATTACCAGTATAACTTGTGAATAAAACCGGAATGTGATAAGCCTGTAAAATGAATATGAATGAAGCCTTAAAGTTTTTTAAGCATTTTTTGAAAAAGAACAGCATAAAAAGCAGGCGCGGTCACTTCGTTGGGAGTGATCGTGCCTGCCGGGATAAGGTGTTGTCCTGACGACGGACGGGGACTGTCAGGCGGAGAGCTTGTTCCGCAGACGGAGACGGTCGGAGATCATGGCAATGAACTCGCTGTTCGTCGGCTTTCCGCGGCTGTTGTGGATGGTGTAGCCGAAGTAGGAGTTCAGGACATCGACATCGCCTCTGTCCCAGGCCACCTCAATGGCATGACGGATGGCTCGTTCTACCCGTGAGGGAGTGGTTTCATATTTTGCGGCGACTGTGGGGTATAATTCCTTGGTCACGGCATTGATGATCTCCGGGCGCTTGACCGCCATGTTGATGGAATCACGCAGATAATGGTACCCTTTGATATGCGCCGGGACACCGATCTGGTGGAGAATTTCAGTGATCGTCAGCTCCAGCTCACGGTCAATGCTGTAAATACGGCTGATCGGGGAAGTACGGTTCTCCCGGCAGCAGATCACCAGCTCGGAGATCCTCTCCAGGAGATCGGCGGGACGGTAGGGCTTGATGACATAATAGGCAGCGCCCGCACTCAGGGCTTCATTTTCCAGCATAGCGCTGTCGAAACCGGAAATGATCACAAAGATCGGTTTTACCAGATCGGACTGGCGCTTGATGGAACGCATCACGCCCACCGCGTCAAGATTGCTCATGAACATATCCATCAGGACAGCGTCCGGCTGGAAGCTCTTGATCCTCTCGATCACCTTGCTGCCGTCTTTTTCGCAAAATTCCGCAGTAAATCCCTTTTCCTCAAACAGATTGGATGCCCCTGACTGAAATTCGTCAAGGTCTTCGGCAATGAGCAGCTTCAATGTGTTTTTCATTTTGATTCCCCCATTTGTTTTTTGTGATGTTATGATATTACCATAAATTACCAGTTTTGGCAATAACTAAAAATAACATTTTCAAAAAAGGGAGGGTTTACCAAATTCAGGCGGCATTGTCGTGAATTGTTTGTTGAAGGTTATCACACATTTCCATCATATTTTCCGCGAAAACTGCATAGCCCCTGACGGTATCGTTCACAAATACGTGTGTGACAGCCCCTGCCAGGCGTCCGTTCTGGAGAATGGGACTGCCGCTCATCCCCTGGACGATGCCGCCGGCAGTCCGCAGCAGACGTTCGTCGGTAATGCGGATGATCATATTTTTGGAATTGCTGCGGTTGTTATAGCTGATGTCTTCGATCTCAATGGCATACGGTACGGGTTCGCCGCCGTCAACCGAGGACAGCAGGACGGCTTTGCCCCGCACGACCTCCTGCTTGTAGGCAACAGGAACGGTTTCCGTCTGAGCGGGGAGGTTCCTGAGCGTACCATATACGCCGTGTTCGCTGTTGAGTGCCAGACTGCCCAGGCTTTCGTCCCCGCTGAAATGTCCCACGAGGGTACCGGGATTGCCGCAGGTGCTCTTGCGGACGGAGGTGATCTCCGCCGGGACGATATCCCCCCGCAGCAGCGGCATGAGCCGGCCGCTTTCGGCATCACAGATTCCGTGGCCGAGTCCGGCAAAGCTGCCTGTCTCCGGATCAATGAAGGTCATGGTCCCCAGACCGGCACAGCTGTCACGGACATACAGTCCGGTGCGGTACTCATGGTTGGCACTGTCGAGCACCGGGGTGATACTGACAGTACGGTTCCGGTTGTTGTGCTGGATCTCCATCGTGACAGGCATACCGCCGCTCTGCTCCACGAGGGTGAGAAGCTGTTCGTTGGAGGTGAGGGGACGGCCGTTGACGGAGAGGATCACATCCCCCTGCTCAATACCGGCCTCCTGTGCGGGATATTCCTCCCGGCTGCCGTTGTAAACGGGCGTTGTGTGGGAGACCACAAGCCCGTCGGTATAGAGCCGGATCCCAAAGGGTGTGCCGCCCGGAATGACATAGCGCCTGCTTTCCAAGGAAACGCTGACATCTTTTACCGGAAAAGTGCCCAGCAGCATAAGACGGGCGTTCAGCAGGCGTTGGGGGGAATCCTCTCCTTGTGAAGAGAGGTCATTTCCCTCGTAGCTCAGGGAAAGCGGATAGTTCACGCAGGGAAGCGACATGGTCAGACGGTCGGTTCTCAGAGCGGCGGGGGTGAGCTGCATCAGAGCGCCGCAGAAAAAGAACAGCACCGCCATGAAAACCGCCAGCAGACCTGTCAGCCTCCTGAAAAATCGTTTCAAATCATCACCTCCGGAAGAATTGTTGTCGGACAAGGCCCGACAATATTATGTTTTCCGGAATGCCGTGCTGATATCCGAAGGAAAGGAAGGATTATCTTTATGCATATCTGACAAAAATCAAACGGAATTTTTGTGAGTGTGTTGACAAGAGAGCGGTATTACTGGTAAAATAAATTGTTAAGAAATCAACAAACTGCGTCTGTGCAGGACAGAGGAATTTCCTGCCGTACACAAGGCGCATGAAAAAATAACCATAAAGAGATGTGATAACATGATAAGGAGTATGACAGGCTACGGCCGCTTTGAAGGCGTGATCGAGGGCAGAATGACCGTGTTTGAGATCAAGGCCGTCAACCACAGATTTCTGGAGCTGCAGTGCCGTGTGCCGAAAGGCTGCGGTTTTCTGGAAGAAAAAATCCGGGAGATGGTTTCGGCAAGGATCTCCCGCGGTAAGGTGGATGTGTATGTATCGGTGGAGGCGGATGAGAATATCGCTGCCGATGTGCGCATCAATCATTCCCTGGCGCAGGGCTATGTGAAAGCGCTCCGGGAGCTTTGCACGACATACGAGCTTCCGAATGATATCTCGGTGTCGCTGCTGTCACGCTATTCCGACGTTTTCACCGTGAGCAAGGCGCCCGAAAACGAAGAGGCGCTGACGGCAATCGTGAAGACAGCCGGTGAAAAAGCCATTTCCGATTTTATGGAAATGCGTGAGCGTGAGGGACAGAAGCTGGCAAATGACGTGATGGATCACGGCAGGACGATTCTTTCCCTGGTGGGAGAGATCGAGGCACGTTCGCCGGTAACGGTGGAGGCCTACCGCAATAAGCTGTATGACCGTCTCAAGGAGGTGCTGACGGATACCACTGTTGATCCCCAGCGGATCCTGACGGAAGCTGCCATTTTTGCCGATAAAACGGCTGTGAACGAGGAAACGGTGCGTCTGAGGAGCCACTTCTCCCAGCTGGAGGAGATGCTCGGAAAGCAGGAGCCTGTGGGCAGGAAGCTGGATTTCATTGTACAGGAAATGAACCGTGAAGCCAACACCATCGGTTCCAAGGTGTGCGATGCCGCCCTTGCTCATAAGGTCGTGGATATCAAGGCGGAGATCGAGAAGATCCGTGAGCAGATTCAGAATATCGAGTAAGGGGTGACGGTATGCACCTGATCAATATTGGCTACGGCAATATGATCTCGTCATCGAGGATTATTGCCATTGTAAGTCCGGATGCGGCGCCCGTGAAGCGGATGGTGCAGACGGCCCGTGACAAGGGGATGCTCATCGACGCCTCCTGCGGCAGAAAGACCAAGGCGGTGATCGTGACCGACAGCGATCATGTGATCCTCTCGGCAGTACAGCCCGAAACGGTGGCGCATCGTGTGAATGACAGAGAAAGCAATGAGGAGGAAACAGGAAATGAAGGGTAACGGACTGCTGGTGGTGATCTCCGGTCCGGCCGGTGCAGGCAAAGGAACGGTGGTCAGGGAGCTGCTGAAAAACGGGGACCTGGAGGTGTCCGTCTCGGCAACCACCCGTGCGCCGAGAGCCGGCGAAGAGGACGGCGTGCATTATCACTTTCTGACAAGAGAGCAGTTTATCGACATGAAGGAGCATGACGGGTTTCTGGAATACGCCGAATACTGCGGCAATTTCTACGGCTCGCCGAAAAAACAGGCGGAAGAGTGGATGGCAGAGGGCAAGGATGTGATTCTGGAGATTGAAGTGCAGGGCTGTCAGAAGATTAAGGCGAAGAACCCCGACTGCGTGAGCATTTTCATCATGCCGCCTTCGATGGAGGTATTGGAGAAGCGTCTGCGGGGCAGGGGCACCGAGACAGAGGATGTCATTGTCAGGCGTATGGCCAGAGCCAGGGAGGAAATTGCCCTGGCAAAGGACTATGATTATATTGTAGTAAACGGCCCGATTGAGGAGTGTGTGGCAGATGTGCTTTCTGTGCTCCGTGCAGAGAAGCTCAGGGCAGACCGCTTCCGTGAGGAGATTCTGTAAGCATTTGACAAAGATTAAGAGAAAAGGGAGTTGACCGTGATGTATGATCATTACACAAGACCGTCAGTAGACGACATTTTTGCCGGAAAGGTGAGCAAGTATGCGCTTGCGATTGCCGTCGCCAAGAGAGCCAGAGAGATTACCGAACTGGCTCAGACCGACAAGAGCATGAACTTTGATAAACCCGTAATTGTGGCAGTGGAGGAGTTCCAGAACCACCAGTATGCCATTCTTGAGCCGGACATAGATGACTGACACCGTGTTGACAGCGGCTGTTGCCGTTGACCGTACCGCCTTCCATTTCGATAAGCCGTATGACTATCGGGTACCGGAGCGGCTGCGGGACCGGGTGAAGCCCGGCTGTCGGGTGAGTGTTAGCTTCGGCAGCGGACCGGTAAGACAGGGAATGGTCATGGCGCTGCATGAAACCGGCGGTGAGGGACTCAAGGAACTGAAGGAACTGCTGGATCAGGAGCCGGTGCTGTCGGAAGAGCTGCTGTATTTAGCGGAAGCCATGAAGGAGCGCTGCTGCTGCACCTTATTTGAGGCGTGCAAGGCAATGCTTCCGGCGGGATTGTCGGTGAAGCTGACGTATTGCTATTCGCCTGCCGGGGAGATTGACGAGTCGGCGCTTGCATGGCTGCAGCCGGAGGAACGTCAGGTGATCGCCTATTTGCAGGGGCGGAAGACCCCCGTGCGTCAGGACAGACTCATCAAGCTGATGGAACTGCCGGATGACGGTCTTCTGGTGAAGCTCTGGCGGCAGGGTTTTTTACAGCGGCAGGAGGAAGCCAGAAAGCGCCTGCAGGACGTGACGGTGAAGATGGTCACCCTGGTGGATGCGGAACGGCAGAAAAAGGTTACCCCTGCCCAGCAGGAGGTACTCAGGGTGCTGCAGTCGGTGGGAGATGTGTCCCGCAAGGAGATCTGCTACTTTACGGGAGTATCGGCAGCGGTGGTGGATAACCTGGTGAAGAGGGGCGTCTGTGCTTACTATGATGCCGAACCGCCCAGGACGGCAGCCGCACCGCCGGAACCTGCGGACGATTCCGCAATCACCCTGACTGCCCAGCAGCAAAGAGCCTATGAGAACCTGCTGCAGCAGTATGAAAGCGGCAAGGCCGGCGTGTCCTTGCTGTATGGCGTGACCGGCAGCGGCAAGACATCGGTGTTTATGAAGCTCATCGACCGCGCTACGGAAGAGCATAAGGGCGTGATCTGCATGGTGCCGGAGATCTCTCTGACACCGCAGCTGCTGGCCAAGTTTACCTCCCGCTACGGGAATCGTGTGGCGGTGTTCCACAGCGGCCTGTCCCTTTCCAAAAGACTGGAGGAATGGAAACGGGTCAAAAACGGTGAGGCAACCATTGCCGTGGGGACCCGTTCCGCCATCTTTGCACCGCTTTCCGATATCGGTATCATCGTTATGGACGAAGAGCAGGAATACAGCTACAAATCGTCCGCCACTCCGCGTTTTCATGCCAGGGAACTGGCGAAGCTGCGGTGTGCCTATCATCATTGCCTGCTGCTGCTGTCCTCGGCGACACCCTCGGTGGAGAGCTATTATTTGGCAAGTCAGGGGCGCTATTCCCTGCAGACCCTGAGCAGCCGCTACGGCACCGCCAGACTGCCCCATGTGGTGACCGCTGATATGAACCGGGAGCAGGAGCAGGGGAACCTTTCCGGCTACAGCTCGGTGCTGCTCGAGGCCATCGAGGAGAATCTGCAGGAAGGACATCAGTCGATCATCCTGCTCAACCGTCGCGGACATAATACCTTTGTGTCCTGCCGTTCCTGTTCGGAAGTGATTTCCTGTCCGAACTGCTCCATCTCGCTGACCTATCACAGCGCCAATAACCGTCTGATGTGTCATTACTGCGGTTATTCCATTCCCGCACCGACGGAGTGTCCGCACTGCGGTTCCACGAAGCTGCGGTATGCCGGCGCCGGGACACAGAAGGCTGAACAGGAGTTGGGGGAGCTGTTTCCCCAGGCAAAGCTCCTGCGTCTGGATACCGATTCCACCATGCAGCGCTTCTCCTACGAGAAAAAGCTGCAGGCGTTTCAGGACGGCGAGTATGATATCATGCTCGGGACGCAGATGGTAGCCAAAGGACTGGATTTCCCGAATGTCACGCTGGTGGGCGTGATGTCGGCGGATCACATGATGCACAGCGATGATTTCCGCAGCTATGAGCGTACGTTCTCCCTGCTGACACAGGTGGTGGGACGTTCGGGACGGGGCGGACTGGAGGGCAGAGCCATCATCCAGACGCATGAACCGGAGAATCCAATCATCGAACTGGCAGCGTCACAGGATTACGGTGCTTTTTTCGACAGTGAGATATGTCTTCGCAAGGCAATGCTGTACCCGCCGTTTGCGGATATTTGTGTGGTTGCCTTTGTGGCGGAGGATAAACAGCAGGCAAAAGCGGCTTCGGAGTACTTTGCAAAGGAACTGGCGGCACTGGCTTCCCGGGAGTACGCCGAACTGCCCATGCGGGTGTTGGGGCCGTCACCGGCGCTGATTTCCCGGGTGAGCAGCAAATACCGTTTCCGGCTGATTATCAAATTCAAAAACAGCAGACGTTTCCGGGAGCTGCTGGCAAGGCTGCTGACCGCCTTCGGAAAGGAGAGATCCTTCCGGGAGGTGACTGCCTTTGCCGATATTGACCCGGATACGATCCTGTAAATACAGGCATAGAGCAAGGCTCTGCGGCGGGGGCCGCTGCGGAGAGATTTGAGGGGGGTTTAAAATGGCAATCAGAAATATTGTCAAGGAGGGCGATCCGATTCTTCAGAAGGTCTGCCGTCCGGTAGAAAAGTTTGACGAGAAGTTAGAGGTACTGATCGAGGATATGTTTGAAACCATGGTAAACGGAGAAGGCGTCGGCCTGGCGGCTCCGCAGGTGGGAATCCTGAGAAGGATCTTCGTGATTGATATCGGTGAGGGCAGAATGGAGTTTGTTAACCCGAAGATCACCAAGACCAGAGGCGTGCAGGAGAGCAGCGAAGGATGTCTGTCCTGTCCGGGAGAATTCGGCATCACCCGACGTCCGATGTATGTCACCGCGGTGGCGCAGAACCGTCACGGCGACCAGTTTACCATCAATGCAGAGGGACTGCTTGCCAAGGCAATCTGTCACGAAAATGACCATCTTGACGGCATCCTGTTCAAGGAGCACGTCATCAGGCCGATCAAGCCGGGTGAGGAATAAGCCATGAGGATCGTATTTATGGGGACACCCGACTTTGCGGTGCCTTGTCTGGAGGCGCTGATCAGGGACGGGAATGAAATAGCGGCTGTTTTCACGCAGCCGGATAAACCGAAGGGCAGAGGCTACACCCTCACGCCGCCGCCGGTGAAGGCCTGTGCATTGGAGCACGGTCTGACCGTTTATCAGCCGACGACGCTGAAGGACGGAGAAGCCCTGAAGGTCCTGCAGGAGCTGCAGCCGGAGATGATCGTGGTGGTGGCATACGGCAGGATTTTGCCTAAGGAGATCCTGGAGCTGCCGCCGATGGGTTGTGTGAATGTCCACGCCTCGCTCCTGCCGGAATACAGAGGAGCAGCCCCGATTCAGTGGGCGGTGCTGGACGGCAGGAAGAAAACCGGTGTGACCGCCATGTATATGGATGTGGGGCTGGATACCGGTGATATGCTGATGAAGTCGGAACTGACCATTGGCGAGAATGAGACGGCTGATGAGCTGCATGACAGACTGTCGGTGCTCGGTGCAGAGCTGATTGTCAGAACGGTTCATGCGGCTGCAGAGGGCACACTTGTGCGTGAAAAACAGGATGACAGCCGTTCCTGCTATGCTTCCATGCTCACAAAGGAGCTGTCGGCAGTAGATTTCAGCAAGACGGCACAGCAGGTGCACAATCTGGTGAGAGGACTCAATTCCTGGCCGAGTGCCACTGCCATGCTCAACGGCAAGCGCATCAAGCTCCACCGGACCCTGGTGACAGAGGGCAGCGGCAAGCCCGGTGAGGTACTGTCCCTCAGACCGCTGGTGGTTGCCTGCGGAGAGGGTGCCGTGGAACTGGTGGAGGTACAGCCGGAGGGTAAAAAGAAAATGACAGCGCAGGCCTTTCTGAACGGTCTGCATGATGTGAAAGCAGAGGAGCTGCATTTTTCATAAGTTGGGGGTAGGAGATGAAAGAGTCAGCAAGACAGGCAGCGTGGGAAGCGCTGCTGCGGGTGGAGGAAAACGCCTCCTATTCTAATCTCACCCTGGACCACACCCTTTCCGGGGGTGGTCTGTCCCATCGGGATAAGAGCTTTGCGTCCCAGTTATTCTATGGGGTGTTGGAAAAGAAGCTGCTGCTGGATTATAATCTGGCGGTGCTGTCCGACAGGCCCCTGATGCAGATCGACCGCCGGGTGCTGGTGGTGCTGCGCATGGGGCTGTACCAGCTCTGGATGATGGACAGCGTGCCCGGTTCGGCGGCCGTGAATGAATCGGTGGAGCTGTGTCGGGCAAACGGACAGTCAAGGGCCTGCGGCTTTGTGAACGGACTGCTGCGTGCGGCATCCGGGATGCCGGAACCGAGACTGCCCGACCGCAGGAAAGGTAAGAATAAATATGATTCCGTGAAATATTCCTGTCCCGAGCCGATTATCAGGCTTTGGCGGCAAGGCTACGGCGATGAGGTCACCAAGGGGATCCTGGAGTCCCTGGACGGCCGGCCGCCGCTGAGTGTGCGCGTCAATACCCTGAAAACAACGGCGCAGGAGCTGAAGGTCTCCTTGGAGCAAGAAGGCCTGGGAGCGGAATATTCCACATTGCTGTCGGATTGCCTGACCCTGACCAGAACGGGAGCAATCGAAGAATTGCCCCAGTACCGGGAGGGCCTGTTCCATGTACAGGACCAGGCGTCGCAGCTGTGCTGCCGGATCCTGCAGGCAGAGCCGGGACGGACGGTGCTGGATGTGTGTGCGGCTCCCGGCGGCAAGAGCTTTACCATCGCCGAACAGATGCAGGATCACGGAAGCATCGTGGCAGGAGATCTGTACCGGTCCCGGCTGCAGCTTGTTGAGAAGGGTGCAAAGCGGCTGGGCATCCATATCCTCACCACGGTGGAGGGAGACGCTTCCCGGCTGGAACTGGCGCTTCAGGCAGACAGAGTGCTGTGTGATGTGCCTTGTTCGGGACTGGGGATCCTCCGGCGCAAACCGGAGCTCCGTTATAAGCCGGCATTAGGACTGGAGGAACTGCCGCCCCTGCAATATGCGATCCTGTGTCGGGCAGCCGCCTATGTCAGAAGCGGGGGACTGCTGGTGTATTCCACCTGCACGTTGAATCCTGCGGAAAATAACGGGACCATCCGGCGTTTCTTGTCGGAGCATGAGGAATTTGCGGCGGAACCCATCCCTGTGCCGGAGGGATTCCGGCGGGGGACGGATGAGCGTGACAATGAACTGACGCTCTTTCCGCACATCAACGGCACAGACGGTTTCTTTATCAGTCTCATCAGAAGGAAGTGAGGGCTTTGGCAGAGGATATCAAATCCATGACGGAAGAGGAACTGAAGCAAGCTCTCGCACAGTTGGGAGAGCCGGCTTACAGGGCGGCACAGGTCTATCAGTGGCTGCACCGCGGCGTGAAAACATTTGATGAAATGACCAATATTTCCAAAAAAACAAGGGAACTCCTTGTGAAAAATTACTATATATCTTCCGCGGCTATTGAAAAAAATTTGATTTCGGATTATGATGATACAAGGAAATATCTGTTTTCTTTTGCCGACGGCGAGACGGTGGAATCGGTGCTGATGCACTATCATCACGGTTATACGAGCTGTATCTCCACCCAGGTGGGGTGTAAAATGGGCTGTACCTTCTGTGCAACAGGACAGGGCGGCTTTGCCCGTAACCTCGCCCCCTCTGAAATGCTTGCCCAGCTGCAGGCGGAGGAAGAGGACGCCGGCATCAGGATTTCAAATATCGTGCTGATGGGTATGGGAGAACCCCTCGATAATTACGAGAATGTGGTGCGCTTCCTGGAGCTGGTCAGCAGTGAACACGGCATGAACATCGGTATGCGGCATATTTCGCTCTCGACCTGCGGCCTGGTGCCGAGGATCTACGACCTGGCGGAGCTGGGACTGCAGCTCACGCTTTCGGTGTCGCTTCACGCGCCCAATGACCAGATCAGGAGCAGAACCATGCCGATCAACCGTAAATATCATATAGACGAGCTGCTGAAGGCTTGCCGGTACTATATCAGCAAAACCGGACGGCGCATTTCCTTTGAGTATGCCATGATCGACGGCGTGAACGACAGTGATGCCAACGCGGCGGAGCTGGCGTCAAGACTCAGAGGGATGCTGTGTCATGTGAATCTGATACCGGTGAATACCGTCGGCGGCACAGGCTACAAAAAAAGCAGACAAAACAGGATCCGGAGCTTCATCGCGGTACTGGAAAAGGCGGGGATCACCGCCACCGTGAGAAGGACTCTGGGCAGCGATATCAATGCTTCGTGCGGACAGCTGAGACGATCGGCCGGCGGAGCGCAGTCAAAGGAGGACAGGAAAGAATGAGGGTATATTCCGGAAGCGACATCGGGCTGCGGCGTGATTCCAACCAGGATTACTGCAAGACGGGCATCTTTGAAAGCGGAGCTGCATGGGCAGTCGTGTGCGACGGCATGGGCGGCGCGAACGGAGGCTGCACGGCCAGCAGCATGGCCGCCGAGACCATCGCAGGCATCCTCACCGAGAAATACAGCGCTGAAATGACCTCCGAACAGGTAAGAGAGCTGATGGAGCAGGCGGTTGCCGCTGCTAACGGCAGAGTATATACGGCGGCCTGCGAGGATCCGTCCCTGAGAGGCATGGGCACGACCGTGGTGGTGGCCATTGCAGTCAACGGGGTGATCCATATCGTACACGCCGGTGACAGCCGTGCCTACCTGTTTGAAAAGGACAGGATACGCCGCATCACCACCGACCACTCCATTGTGCAGGAGTTGGTGGATGCCGGTCAGCTGACCGAGGAGGAAGCCATGAACCACCCCCACCGCAATATCATTACGCGTGCATTGGGCGTGGAGGAAGGCTTGCTCACCGATTACAACAGTCTTCCCTTCGGCGAGGGAGCCATGCTGGTGATCTGCACAGACGGTCTGTCGGGGTATTTCAACGACGGTGATCTGTGTGAACTCATCCGCAGCAACAGCGGTGAAGAACTGGTGGGACAGTTGATCGACGCGGCAAAAAAGCTGGGCGGCAGTGATAATATTACCGTTGCTGTGATAGCAGCCTGATGTCTTGAAAGGAGTTTTGTTATGGATAAATATACCGGCAAAAGACTGGACGGAAGATATGAGATACAGGAGCTGATCGGCGTTGGCGGCATGGCCATGGTATATAAGGCTTACGACAACATCGACGACAAAACTGTAGCCATCAAGATCCTGAAGGATGAGTTTCTCGGCAATGATGAGTTCATCCGTCGGTTCAAAAACGAGTCCAAGGCAATTGCGGTACTTTCCCATCCCAATATCGTAAAGGTATACGATGTCAGCTTCGGCGACAGGATCCAGTATATTGTGATGGAGTACATTGACGGCATCACCCTGAAGGAGTATATCGGTCAGCAGAAGGTCGTTCCCTGGAAGGAAGCCGTGCATTTCACCGTGCAGATCCTTCAGGCTCTGGAGCACGCTCACGAGAAGGGAATTGTGCACCGTGATGTGAAGCCTCAGAATATCATGCTGCTGCAGGACGGCACCATCAAGGTGACGGACTTCGGCATTGCCCGTTTCTCCAATAAGGAAACACGCACCATGACCGATAAGGCCATCGGTTCGGTACACTATATCGCCCCCGAACAGGCAAGAGGCGGTGTGACAGACGGCAAAGCGGATATTTATTCTGTGGGTGTGATGCTCTATGAGATGCTCACCGGCAAGCTGCCCTTTGAAGCGGACAGCGCCGTTTCGGTGGCAATCATGCAGCTGCAGAATGATCCCAAGCCCCTGCGTGAGATCAACAACAGTATCCCCGGCGGTCTGGAGGAGATCACCCTCAAGGCCATGCGGAAGGATCCCAAGCAGCGTTATGCTTCGGCTGCCGAGATGCTTGAGGCGATCGAGATCTTCCGCAACGATCCTGCGGTGACCTTCCACTATCGTTACTTTGTGGATGAAACGCCCACCAAGTATGTGGATTCCCTGAATACCGTCAAGCCGGTGAAGCAGGAGCCTGTGTATGCAGACGATTACAGCACGGACGATGACGAGCTGGCAGTTTCCCGTTCCAAGACGGCTGTGAAGTGGATCACCATTATCGTATCGCTGCTGGTGGTTGCTGCCATTACCGTGTTCATTGTGATGATCGTGCAGAACAACGCCCGTCAGAATGACGTCAAGAGCGTAGATGTGCCGAATCTCGTGGGTAAGATGATCGACGAGGTCAAGGGCGACAAGGCGTATAAGTTCAATTACGAGATCACCGCCAAGTATGACGATAAACAGCCCGTGAATACGGTGCTTTCCCAGGAGCCGGAGGCCGGTTCCAAGCAGATCAAGGAAAATGCCACCATCAAGCTGACGGTGAACAGCAAGAGCACCAAGACCGAAGTGCCGAAGGTCAGAAATTACCTGGAGCAGGAGGCAGTGGAGAAGCTCGAAGCAAAGTTCCTCGGCTATGATATCCAGAG
>ONEU01000035.1 GCA_900316925.1 uncultured Eubacteriales bacterium | reverse complement strand
TTTCAAGTATATCACGTGGAGTCCCGTGATGCTTTGTTTTATTCACATTTTATCGATTTTTACCCACACTTTTTAGGGAAGAGCCACTTTTCATCATTGTTGACCAACGATTTGCAGGGACATTCAGGCAAGGATTTTTAAAATTGATTTCCGTGCCGCTTTGTTGTCACGCTGCCGTGTCCCTTATGAGGGGCGCTTTCCGGCTGGTCTTTCTGAATATGAGAGTTCCGTTTTTTATCATCGTACCCGTGCCTGTTGCTTTGCAGATGTAGCCGAGAATGATTTTTAACTATTGAAGGTTAATCGGTCATTGTTACTTGGGGCTGCTTGTTGGGACTTTTTCACAAACTGACGAGCGTGTTTCTGACGGAGTGGAGAGTACATTGTGAATGACACAGCCGACAATATACGCCACATAATGAATGTGGGATTTTCGTATGAATGGGTATCAGGAAAAAAGGGGATGGTGTACATGACGGAACGGAAAGATCCTTTTGCCGACGCAGCGGAAATTCTCTGCGACGAGGTGCGTTCGGCCGCGCTGGCATTGCCGGCAGGGAAACGCAGCGCCATACAGGAAATCCGCCTGAGAGCAGAAAAGCCGCTGTGTTTCTCGGACGGTACATCGAGTCTGTTTACGGACAGCAGCGGCAGGATATTGTATTCTCCGGGTGAAAACGCTTTCCGGGTGACACGGCGGCAGGTGTATGATACCTTTCGGCGTTTGTGCAGCTACTCTGTCCATAGCTGTCAGAACGAGATCCGCAGCGGCTTTATTACCATCAAGGGAGGTCACCGTGCGGGTATCTGCGGGACAGCCGTCATGGAAGAGGGAAGGCTGTCCACCGTCACGGACATCTCTTCCATCAATATCCGGATAGCAAGACAGGTATTCGGTGCGGCAGAGAAGCTGATGCAGAAGATTTTTCCCTTTCAGGGAGGTGTACTGCTCATCGGTGCACCCGCCAGCGGCAAGACGACGCTTCTGCGTGACCTGGCCAGGAGTTTGTCGCTGGGCATCGGCTGTCGGATGCAGCGCACCAGTGTGATTGACGAAAGGGGAGAGCTTGCGGGTACTTACGAGGGGGTGGCGTATAATGACCTGGGTTTATGTGACGTGTTCAACGGCTATCCCAAGGGGGAGGGAATCTTACAGGCGGTAAGAGCCATGTCTCCCCAGGTAATAATTTGTGATGAACTGGGCAGCAGTGAGGATGTGCGTCTTGCGGAACAGGGGTTTCATGCGGGAGCAGTAATGATCGCGTCGCTCCATGCGCCTGATTTCGAGTCGCTGCTGCAGAGAAAGCAGGCGCAGCAGATCCTGGAAACGGGTGCCTTCCGGACGGCGGTACTGTTGAGCTCGTCTGACAGACCCGGAGAGATTTCCCAGATCATGGATATCCGGGAAAGGGGCTGTCTGTCGTGAAGAAAGAGGTGAAAAAATGGAGATTGTGAAGCTGTTCGGCGGATTGCTGTTGGTAGTCTGCGGGACGCTGGCAGGGCTGTACGCCTCCGGGAAACTGCGGGACAGGGTCAAACTGCTGGAGCAGTATGCCATGTTTCTGAACCAGGCGCAGTCGGAGATCGGCTATACGGCCTCCGGGATCCGGGAACTGTTGACCATGCCGGGGACGATGCCGCTGCTGCGTCCGGTATTCAAGGATTGTCTGCGGCTGCTCAACGGTGGCTGTCAACTGGAAAATGCCTGGCGAACGGCTGTGGAGGTGCATATTCCGGATAAAAACGACCGGGAGCTATTGTGTTATTTCGGCGATCACTTCGGCAGCAGCAATATCAGCGGTGAACTGAACAAGCTGTCACTTCACAGCGAGCTTGTATGGCAGCGTCTCGACCGACTGCGGGAGGAAATGAAAACCAAACGCCGATTATACCGGGTAGTAGGAATGTTCGGCGGCGTCCTCACAGCGGTGCTGCTGATCTGAAATGGATTGTCATGGTGCGGACGGCTCTCAGAACAGACGGTTTATGACTGATGTGGTGAAAAGAATGAATGTGAGTTTTATTTTTAAGATAGCCGCTATCGGCATCATTGTGGCGGTACTGAGCCTGGTGCTTACACGGTCGGGGCGTGAAGAGCAGGCCATGATGACCACCCTTGCCGGCCTGATCGTGGTTCTGCTCATGCTTGTACAGCAGATTGCCGAGCTGTTTACCACGATCGAGAGCCTGTTTGGCTTCTGAGATGGAGCTGACAGGGATACTGGCGCTTGCGCTGACGGCCGCCTTCAGTGCAGTAGCTCTGAGAAAATATGCTCCCGAAACCTCCGTTGTGATTGCCGTTGCAGCGGGCGCTGTCATATTGCTGGAGCTGCTGTCACACCTGTCGCCGGAGCTGCAGGAGATCCGCAGTCTGCTTTCACAGGCGGGACTTGACGGTTCCTACGGCGCAGTACTGCTCAAGACACTGGGAGTATGCTTTGTGTGCCAGTTTACTTCGGATGCCTGCCGGGATGCCGGACAGACAGCATTGGCTTCCAAGGTGGAACTGGCCGCGAAGCTGTCCATGCTGATCATTGCCCTGCCGCTGCTGAAGGGGATTCTGCACACAGCGGCGGAGCTTCTGACAAAAGGATAAGAAGTGGTGAATATGAGGAAAGGCTTCCGGGCGGCTGTTTTTCTGCTTTGTCTGCTGTTGTGCCTGTGTGCCGGCGGACTGCGGGTATCGGCGGAGGAACAGGAGCTTTACCGGCAGCAGATGGAGGATGCGGACGTGGAAAGACTGATGGATGCCCTGCCGGCCGAGACACGGGAAAGTCTGTCTGCTGTGGGAATCACGTCTCTTGACAGTGGATCCCTGTCCTCTCTGGATACGGGCAGCGTCCTGGCACAGTCGCTGGTGATCCTGGGAAACTGCAGCAGGACCTCTCTCTGCGGTTTTGCCGTGTGTATGGGGATCATGCTTCTCTGTGCCATGACAGAGGGATTTTCCATGCGGCTGTCGGATCAGCGGCTGCAGCCGGTACAGAACGCGATCGGCGGCTTGTGTGTGTGCACGGCCATTGTGGTACCGCTTTGTGCAACGGTTGCGAAAGCGGCGGAGATGATACGGGGAGCTGCGGGATTTGTTCTGTTTTATGTTCCCATCCTCACAGGACTGCTTCTGACCTCCGGCAAGGAGGTGACGGGAGCTTCCTACTATCAGACCATGATGACGGTGGGAAATCTTGTGTCGTTGGCGGCATCGGGACTGGTTGTTCCGTTAATCAATGTCTTTCTGGCGCTGTCCGTCAGCGGTGCGCTCTCTCCGGGTCTGCGGTTTTCCGCTCTGTGCGAATCCGTATACAAGATCGCGAAGTGGATCCTGACCTTTGTGATGTCCGTTTTTGTAACGGTGATGTCTCTCAAGACACTCATCACTTCCTCTATGGATAATGTCAGCCGAAGGGCGCTGCGGTTTGCGGTAGGCTCGTTTGTTCCGGTGGTAGGCAATGTGCTCGGTGACGCACTTACCACATTCAATGGCAGTCTGGAGCTGCTGCGCTCCGGTGCGGGTGTCTTTGTTATTATCGCTGTCGGTTTTCTGGTGCTGCCGGTGCTGTTGGAGTGTATTGTGTGGCAGTTTTCAACGTTTGTCTTATCCTCCTTTGCGGAGGTTCTGGGGCTGTCACAAATGACAGGGCTCTTCAAGTCCATCTCAAAAACCGCTGGGATGCTCACCGCATTGGTGCTGTGTGTGCTGACGGTATTTATCATCTCCACGGTGATGCTATTGCTTGCCGGACGTGGCGTCTGAACAGGAGGGAGTGTATGGGTGAAGCGGGAAGATGGGCGTTGGGGGTATGTACCTGTGGGGTGGTGGCAACGATAGTGGAAATGCTTGCGTCCAACACCCGTCTTGAGAAGAATATACGTTTTGTGCTGGGGGCGCTGCTGCTGTGTGTTGTGATCCTGCCGTTGGGAAACGTGCTGTCGGAGGCAGCCCGTTCCCTGTCGATACCGTCGGAGGTGTCAGAGATCAGTCTGACCGACAGTTTGTCGGAAAGCCGTCAGAAGTATGTGGAGGACGCGGTCTGCCGACTGATCCGGGAGAAACTGGCCGGGGAGGGGATCGAACCGGCGGAGATACGCGTGAAGACGGATATTGACGGGGAACAGCGCATAACCATGATAACAGCGGAGCTGAGCATACGGCGTATCCAGGCCAATCGTGCCGCGGAAGCAGCGGCTCTGGTCAAAAATGACCTGGGGATACCATGCCGCACCATCATCACGACATAACCGCAGAGAGAAAGCAGGAGGGTAGGATGAGTGATTCGGAACAAGCATCTGTACAGCGGGCGGTGCCGAAGAAAGACCGGCTGTTGAAACTACTGGTGGCGGCTGGGATCGTGGGAATCAGCCTGATCTTTCTGTCCTCGGTATGGAAGAAGCCGGAAAGTGCCTCCTCCGCCGACAGCAGTCCGATATCTGCCGGGAGCGTTCCGGTGGAGGAGTACCGTCAGGCGCTGAGCGAGGAACTGGGCAATATGGTAGCCAGTATCAAGGGGGCAGGCAAAACAAAGATCATGCTGACCATGGATGGTACGGTGAGGAGCCTGTATGCCTCTGACAACGACCTCCAGCAGCGGGAAAGTTCCCGCAGGAACAGCGCTGATGAAAATGCTGATAAACAGACTACCGAGAAGCGCTCCCTGATTACCATCAGGAGCAAGGACGGTTCGGAGCAGGCGGTGCGGATCGGAGAAATGATGCCGTTGGTGCGGGGAGTACTGGTGGTATGTGAGGGAGGTGATGATGAACAGGTGCGAAAGCGGATCACCGAGGCAGTCTCGGCAGCGCTGAATATTTCGTCGTCACATATCTGTGTAACCAAGGGGACACTATAATGCTTACAGGAGGATGGATACTATGACATTCGGAAAAAGACAACTGGTGATCGGAGCATTAGTCGCTGCACTGGGAGCGGCGGTTTATCTCAACTGGCAGTTTTCGGGTGCGCGTCCCGTAGCGGTGACGGACAGTCCGGAAAGCTCTGTTGCGGAGAAGCAGCTTGGCAAGACAACATACGTCAATACGGAGATCTCCGGTGAGGAGGCGTCCTTGGAGCAGGAGAGCGGCGGATCGACTGCGGAAGAGAGCAGTACCGTTTCTGACGTTTCTGAGACAAGCAGCACCCTGACACAGGAACAGCGGGAGTTTTTTGGATCGGAGAGAAGCAAGCGGGAGCAGCTGCAGGAGAAAACCATGGAGGACCTGACGGAGCTTGCCGAAGCCGCAGACGGTTCGGAGAATACGAAGAATGAAGCCGTGAAAGCCGCTCAGGAACTGGCGGAGGTCTTCAAAAAGCAGGCCGATATAGAAGCGGAGATCAGAACCAAGGGCTTTGAAGACTGCATCGTATCGATCAATAACGGACGGTGCACGGTGATCCTGACGAAAGAGGAGCTCAACGACGCCACGGCAATCACCGTGAAGGATATCGTGAACCGTCAGGCGGGGATTTCCTTTGAGAATATTACAATTGCATCATATTAAGGGCTATTTTATGGGGAAAATGACATAGTTTTCTGAAAGAAACGCCAAATTTACTGTATGGAAGTTATGAAATATGTCCAAAGGTCTTGAAAAATAAAAAAAACCTGTTACAATCTGTTAAGGAAATGAAAAAAATGTTACAAAGATAACAAAACGGTAATGGAAGATGAAAACGGAGGTAAAGGAAAGTGAAAACGTTCAAAAAGCTCGTACTCACCGTGATGCTTGGTATGCTCAGCATGGTTGCATTGGGAAGTCTTCCCGCAGCACAGGTTGATGCACAGGCAGCAACACTCGAAGAACTGAATGACTCGTCCGCCTTTCTCAAGCAGCAGGGAAGATACACCTGCACCCTTTGTGCCAATGCGATGATGCTTCGCAGAGCTTCCATGCTGCGTGGTGACAGCGACTGGAGAAACGTGACCGAAGCTGCCGTCCGTCCCACACTCTGGGTAGAGGGCTGCGGAATGCATTTCGATTACAGCTATAACGGGTTCCGTGTGTGCTTCGGCAAGACCCGCAATCCCTATTCTTCCGCTTCTGAACTGAAGGAACTGCTCAGCAGACATCCTGAGGGCATTGTTGCTTACGATTACGACTATCCCCATGCCATCCTGCTCACCGACTATACGGACGGTGTCTTCTATTGTGCAGAGCCTGCCAATAATGTGGCATCCGGCAGGATCACCGCATCCAAGGCCCTTGTCAATGTCAACAACATTGAAGCCTACTGGTATATTGAAAATGCAGTGCTGTCCGTGGAAGAAAAGTATGCTCCCCTGGCAAACCGCTCCTCTCTCAGCGAATATGAGATCCTCACCGGTCAGAGCA
The DNA here is from genome assembly GCA_900316925.1 of uncultured Eubacteriales bacterium. Lineage (GTDB taxonomy): Bacteria > Bacillota > Clostridia > Oscillospirales > Acutalibacteraceae > UBA1213. The sequence continues at coordinate 17,285 of ONEU01000035.1, read as the reverse complement.
TTACCGTGAATGCGGAGGCATCCGGCGGGTCAGGTGCGTATGAATATGCGGTTTCCTGTGAGCAGGTATCCACCGGCAAAAAGACAGAGCTGCAGAGCTTTGGCAGCAATCAGCGGATCTCCTATACACCTGTAGAGGCAGGTCTGTATCACTTCATCGTGCAGACCCGCGATACCAAAACAGAGACTGTTTCCCGTCTGGGTCTGACACTCCAGGTTTATGATAAGCTGCAGAATACGTCCACTCTTTCCGACACGACCATTATCCAGCGTCAGTCGGTGAAGGTCAATGGCTCTGCCGTTGGCGGAGCAGGCGGTGAGCAGTATGCGTTCTATTGCAGAAAAGCCTCTTCTAACGGCTGGCTGACCATCCGTGATTACAGCAGTGTCAGCACGGTGGAATACACTCCCGTTGCCGCCACGGAATATGATTTCATGGTAAGGGTGAGGGACCGTCGCGGCAGGGTTGCCGAGAAGCTTCTGAAGCTCACGGTCAACAAGCCTCTGACGAACCGTTCCAGGATCGGTTCCACTACGGTTGCCTACGGTGAGCCGCTGCAGCTGAGAGGTGCGGCAGTCGGAGGAACAGGTGATTATCAGTATGCTTACTATTGCCGTAGAGTCGGCTCCAAGGGATGGTACATCATCAAGCTTTACAGCGAGGATACCGCCGCTTCCTATACCCCCGCATTTGCAGACGATTATGAGGTCATTGTCCGTGTAAAGGATTCCTTCGGCACCGTTTCGGAGAAGAGCTTCCGCGTGAAGGTAGCATCTCCTCTGGAGAACCGCTGCATCCTTTCTGCTGAGACCATCCACAAGGGCTCCAATCTGATGATCTACGGTCTTTCATCCGGCGGTGTGGGAAATAACGAGTATGCTTTCTACTGCCGCAAGGCCGGTACGACCGGTTGGTACACCATCAAATCCTTTGACCAGCGTAATACAGGTATTTATAAACCGGTGGCAGCCACACAATATGAGGTGCTGACCCGTGTAAGGGATTCCTCCGGCAAAGTGTCCGAAAAAATTCTGACACTCAAGGTAGAAAAATAAAGAATGTGGTGCAGGACTGTTCCGATCAAGGGACGGTCCTGTTTTTCTGTGAAAGCTTTGTGGAAAAATGGAAAAAGGACTTGAAAAAACAGGAAAATACGATTACAATACAGATATCAACACTTTTTAGGAGGTATTATCTTGAATAAACTCAAAAGGCTTCTTACGATACTTCTGGTCAGTATGCTTACGCTTTCGGCTGCGATTGCTCTGCCGTCAGCTGTCATGGAAGCCGACGCTGCTGCGATTGTGGATATCAATGATCCGTCCGTTTTTCAGAAACAATTGACTTCATATACCTGTACCCTCAGTTCCAACGTGATGATGCTGCGCCGGGCCGCACTGCTGCTCGGCGACACCGGCTGGTCGGACATTACGGAGAGTTCCATGCGTCCGCTGGTGTGGAACGAAGCTCTGGGGATGTATAACTACTATTCATATAAAAACTTTACCGTATCCTTTGAAAAGACAAAGAATCCGAAAGCCTCGGCGAGTGAGCTGATCCAGGTGCTTCAGAAGCATCCGGAGGGAATTGTGGCCTACGACTACGACCATCCCCATGCCATCCTGCTCACCGACTATACCGACGGCGTGTTCTATTGTGCCGATCCTGCCAACAGCGTTCCCGCCGGCAGAATCAGGGCATCTCAGGCGCTGGTGAGCGTCAGCGGCATCGAAGCCTACTGGTATGTCCAGAGTCCCGACCTGTCATCCAAGCGCCCGGTTTCCGACGATTCCCTCTGGCAGATCACAGCCCAGGACGGTGTCAATATCCGTTCGGGTGCCGGTCTCTCTTACGGCATCAAAGGTTGTCTGCTCAACGGGACTGTGGTGAGTGTCAGTTCAACCAGGCAGGCTGACGGCTATACCTGGGGGTATATTACTTACAATGGGGTCACCGGATGGGTGGCACTGGATTATGCCAGGCACCTGAACGATGCCCAGTTGGAAAATCAATCCTCCTTGAGCAGTACAAGGATCGGGCTCGGCAAGAGCGTGACCATCCAGGCGGCATCCACCGGCGGTTCCGGCAGCTACCAGTACACCTATTCCTACCGGAAGTATTCCGATCAGAACTGGGTGACGCTGAAAAGCGGTACGACAGCCAAGACGTTCAGCTATACGCCGAAGGAGTCCGGCAGATACGTCTTCCGTGTTACCGTCACGGATTCCCAGTCCGGCAAGAAGGCCGATAAAGAAATGATACTGACGGTCATTGACCTGATCAACGAGTCGAGACTGAACAAGAATGCCATTACCCTGCACAGCAAGGTGAAGGTGATGGGGGCAGCCGTCGGCGGCTCCGGAAACTATCAGTATGCGTATTACTGCCGCAAGGCATCCTCAACGGGCTGGTACACGATCAAGAATTACAGCACCAGTACGTCGGTGACATACACTCCCGTTGCCGCTACGGACTATGTATTTATGGTGCGTGTGAAGGACAGCAAGGGCAGGGTGCAGGAGAAGGAGCTGCGTCTCACGGTCAATCCGCCGCTGGTGAACCATTCAAAGATTGCCTCCCTCAACCTGACCTACGGTGAACCGATCAGGATGACAGCGGCTGCTTCCGGAGGTACGGGCAGTTACCAGTATGCGTATTTCTGCAAAAAGAGCGATACTTCATCCTGGTTTGCCATCAAGCGTTTCAGTGATGACGCGGTGATGGAGTACATACCCAAGGCCGCCACAAGCTACGATGTTGCCATTCATGTAAAGGACGCCACCGGAGTGGTAGCCAAGAAGTACTTTACGGTAAATGTGTTCCATACGCTCCGCAACCAGTCGTCTGTGGAGAGGAGCACCATCGGGAAGGGTACCTCTATGCAGCTTTACGGCAAGGCAGCCGGCGGTACAGGCAGTTACCAATATGCGTATTACTGCCGCAAGGCCGGTTCTGATGGCTGGTACACCATCAAGGGTTACAGCAGCGATACCTCGGCATCCTACACACCTGTCGCCGCTACCGATTATGAAGTGATGATCCGTGTGAAGGATTCCGCCGGCAAGGTAGCCGAAAAGCACCTTTTTGTGAAGGTTACGCGTCCATAACCCGGTTTCGTGAGTTGTTTTTGCGGAGAGCAAGCAGATGCAGCGGCTCTCCGCTTTTTATTTTTATTTATTTCTCATAAAAAGATTGATTTATTGTCTGTGAATATGCTATAATACGGGATATAAGAATCATAGGGGTGGATTATATGTCTGACGAAAAAACCACGAATCACTCTGAGCTATCCGCCAAGACAATAGAGATGCTGACGCCGGAGGAGGAAATCGACTTTCTCCAGCGGAAACTGGAGCAGGCAGAACTTGCCGCAACCGATAAAAATATTGCGCTGATAGAGATGACAGCGGCCAGAAACGCGTTGTATACTTCCCTGCAGGAGACCCAGATGCGTCTGGCGGAAACCATCGGACAGCGGGAAAACGATATTGAAGCCTATCAGAAGGAGCTGGAAGCCCGTCTGCGGGAAAAGCGGAGACTGCAGGAGCAGTGTGATGCCCTTGCGATCAAGGCAAAGCGGTACGATGAACTTCAGGAGAGCCTGATCAAGATCAAGATGAATGCGGAAGTGCGCGCACACGGTCTGATCGACGAGGCACAGGAAAAGGCGATGGATACGATCATGCTGATCGACGAGATCCGTGACGAGATCAACCTGTTCCGGGAGGATATCACATTTCTGCGCCGGGATATCCGCATCGGCACGTTCACGATTGATGACAGACTGGAGAATGTGTATCTGCGGCTGTGCAAGAGCCTCGATAAACTGATTGACATCAAACAGAACTTTTACATCAAGAACTCCCTGCCTTTGGATGACGAACCGTCAGTCAATAACGAGATCCCCGTTCCGTATCTCGTTTATCCTTCCGAACAGCCGGAAGAGGAAAAGGACAGTCAGGAGAAAAAGGCAGAGTAAAAAAGTACCCTGCCGGCATGAGATACTGAATAACGAGAACAGAAAAGCGGTCGGAAGGGCCGCTTTTTTGAATGTAACTTTTCAAGAGTCATCAGCACCGCCCGTCGGACATATAAGTGTATCGGGGTGGTGCTATGGAAAAACTGAAAGCATATCTGATCTGCTCGGTTTCTTTGATGGCCGTATTTGTGTTCGGGGGACTACTGTATACAGCGTTTGACGAAACGCCTGCTGTTCCGGCAGCCGCAGAACACACCGCGGAGCAACTTCCGACCGTTGTGCTGGATGCCGGTCACGGGGGAGAGGACAGCGGTGCGGTGGCCAACGGACTGTTGGAGAAGGATCTGAACCTTTCCATTGCTTTAAAGCTGCGGGATATGCTCCGGACGGCAGGAATCCCTGTGGTGATGACACGGGAGGAGGACATTTCCATCGGGGATCATACCGCCGCTACCGTGAGGGAGCGGAAAAACTCCGATCTGAAAAACCGTGTGTCCATCATCAATGAGGACGATCAGCGCCTGCTGGTCAGCATCCATCAGAATAAATTTCCGCAGGAGCAGTATTCCGGCACCCAGTTTTTCTATGCATCTCAGGTTGCCGGCAGCGAAAGGCTGGCAGAGGATATGCGGAAATCTGTCACAGGAATGCTTCAGCCCGGTAACCGCCGGGAACTGAAGCCCGCCGGTAACAGTATCTATATTCTCCGGCAGGCAAAGGTACCGGCAGTGATCGCCGAATGCGGATTTATTTCCAACGCCGGAGAGGCTGCCCGCCTGTCAGAGGAGGAGTACCGGCAGCAGATGGCGTTTGCGCTGTTCTGCGGGATCCTGGATTATCTGTCTGACCGGCAAGGATTATCATAAGAAGGAGAGAATAAAATGGCCGGCTCGAAGTTCAAAAGCCTATATGTATGTTCGCAGTGCGGATATGAAACGGCCAAATGGTACGGGAAATGTCCCTCCTGCGGCGAGTGGAACACCCTGACCGAAGAGGTGAGGGAGACCGTCAGCCGCAGCAGCGGGGTGCCCGTCCAGGCAAGAAGAACGGCATCATCCGTGCCTGTGCCCATCAACGAAATATCCACCGAGGATGAGCAGCGCTATTACACAGGATCGCGGGAGCTGGACCGTGTACTGGGCGGCGGTATCGTCAAAGGCTCACTGGTGCTGCTTGGAGGTGACCCCGGTATCGGAAAATCCACCATTTTACTGCAGATCTGCGGACACCTGGGAAAGGTGCTGAAAATCTTGTACATTTCCGGTGAGGAATCGAAGCGGCAAATCAAGCTGCGTGCATCCCGGCTGGGGGTGAACTGCGGGAACCTGCTGGTGATGACGGAGACGGATGTGGAGATCGTGGCCGAGCAGATCCGCTCGGAAAATCCCGATCTGGTGATGATCGACTCCATCCAGACCATGAATTTCAAGGAGCTCAGTTCCTCTCCCGGCAGCGTCACGCAGGTCAGGGAGTGTACCAATATCCTGATGCGTACTTCCAAGTCATTGGACATCCCCTGCCTGGTGGTGGGCCATGTCAATAAGGACGGTGCGATTGCGGGTCCGAAGGTCTTGGAGCATATAGTGGATGCGGTGCTCTATTTTGAGGGAGACAAGCAGATGTCCTATCGTATCCTGCGCGCCGTGAAGAACCGTTATGGCTCCACCAACGAGATCGGTGTGTTCCAGATGGGTGACAGCGGACTGTCGGAGGTGGAAAATCCTTCCCTGATGCTGCTGTCCGGACGGCCGAAGAACGTTTCAGGCACCTGTGTTGCCTGTACGATGGAGGGTACCCGTCCTATTCTCGCGGAAATTCAGGGACTGGTGACCAATTCCGGCTACGGCAATGCCCGCAGAATGTCCACAGGCTTTGATTATAACCGGATGTCCATGCTGCTGGCGGTTCTGGAGAAGCGCTGCGGTTACTATTTCTCGTCAATGGACGCTTATATCAACGTCATCGGCGGTCTGCGCCTGGACGAGCCGGCTGTTGATCTGGCCGTAGCGCTGTCGCTGGTCAGCAGCCTGAAAGATCTGGTGGTGCCGGAGGATGTGCTTGCCTTCGGCGAGGTGGGACTCACCGGAGAGATCCGCTCTGTCAATCATGCCGCCATGAGAGTATCGGAGGCAGCCCGTCTGGGTTTCCGGCGCTGTATCCTGCCCTGTCACAATGTCAGGGGACTGATGCTGCCGGAGGATTGCGAGATGGAGCTTGTAGGTGTGAGAACGATCAGAGACGCTGTTTGCGCACTGGGCGGCTGAGAGACGCTGCCTGTTCCGGCCTGAGCCGATGGATACAGCTGCGGCTGCTGCAGTCTGTTACGGCCGCCGGTGTTTCGAGGGTACAGAAGCCCTCACGCTGATGAATACATCTTTCGCCGCATGGTATCAATGTCATGGATCACCCTTCTTTCTGAGGATAGGATTAGTATTCCTCACAGAACGGGGATTATGCCGGGTGATCCGAATCTGATAAAGCAAAGGAGTTTCAAGATGGTTAAGCCAATAGTTCGTGACACGATGCTTCTGATGAGAAAATCGACGCCCGCAGGCAGTGGGGATCTACAGACCGCCCGTGACCTGCTGGACACACTGAAATTCCACACCCGTGACTGCGTGGGATTGGCAGCCAATATGATCGGCGTGTTTAAGACCATCATCGCAGTAAGTGTGGCAGGTGTCCCCATGGTGATGATCAATCCGCAGATTACCGGCCATTCCTCCGAGAGCTACGAGGCGGAGGAAGGCTGTCTGTCCCTGGACGGCACGCGGATTGCAACCCGCTGGAAAACCATTGAGGTGGACTATCTCGATATGACGATGAGAAAACGGCACGGCAGCTATACGGGATTTCCTGCGCAGATCATACAGCATGAAATGGATCATTGCAGGGGGATATTGATATAAAAGAAAGAAAAATGATTCACAATTATTTCTGTTCACCTCTGCTTTTTTTACATTCCTGTATGCTTTTACAATTTGAGATTAGAAATGTTAGTGCTTTTAGAGAAATATTGATGTATCAATTGCACGAAACAAGTGTTATAATGGTAAATGTAGGAATACAGGACTGTGAAGAAGGAGCGTAAGTATGAAGTATAAATTTATATCTGACAGCCACACCCACAGTGAAAATTCATTCGATGGCAAGGACAGCGTCATTATGATGGCAGAAAGAGCCTACCAGCTGGGCCTTTATTCCATCACCGTGACCGATCATTGCGAATGTCACGAGCTGGGGGAGCGGGACTATCATAAGGATATTCAGGCATCCGTGAGGGATGTGACAAAGGCGGCAGCCTTGTACCACGACAGAGTCAGGATCTTCAAGGGCATTGAACTGGGCCAGCCCACGCAGAACCCTCTTGCTTCCGACGATGCCCTCTCTATTGCGGATTTCGATTTCGTTCTCGGCTCACTCCACAATCTGAAAAACGAGCAGGATTTCTATTTCCTGAACTATACACAGGATAACTACCGCAATTATCTGGACCGGTATTTCAAGGAGCTGCTGGAACTGGCACAGACCGACTGCTTCGATTCCCTGGCGCACCTGACCTATCCGTTCCGTTATATTGCGGCTAATCCGAAGATCGTGTTTGACAGCCAGGCGTATGCAGGTCAGATCGACAGGATCCTGATGACCTTGGTACAGAATAACCGCGCATTGGAGGTCAATACCTCCGGGCTCCGTCAGATGATCGGCACCACGCTGCCGGATGAGAGTGTTGTGAAGAGATTCCGTGAACTGGGTGGCAAGTATGTGACGATCGGTTCCGATGCGCACCGCTGGGGCGATGTGGGGGCTGGTATTGAAGACGGCCTGCGGATGCTGCTCCGCTGTGGATTTACCCATTTTACCGTATATGAAAAGCGTGAACCGCAGATGCTGCCGATCTTATGAATCTGAAGAGTGTCGGTTGATTCTCAGTGGAAAGAATACACTGTTGGTATAATTATACAAAAAAACAGCTTGGATTTGTTGGTTTATGTAGCTTTAAACTGGAAACAGTTTATGATATAATATATGTGCTAAGCGGAGGATGCTGACGCGCCTTCGCTTTTTTATTGTTCGGAGGAAAGTATGAAGGAATTTACGGCTGCGATTTTCGACCTGGATGGAACATTGATCGATTCCATGTATGTGTGGAATAAGGTGGATCAGGATTTTCTCACTGAGAGAGGGATTGAAGTAACGGAAGAATATACGGAAGCCGTCAGAGGAATGTTTTTTGAAACCGCAGCCCGCTATACGATAGAGACCTATGGGCTGACGGAGAGTGTGGAACAGATCATCTCCATCTGGCTGCACATGGCGAGGTATGAATATGAGCATCATGTGAAGCTGAAGCCGTATGCGAAGGAGTATCTGGAGACGTTACGGAAAAAGGGAATCCGCATCGGAATGGCAACCTCATCAAATCCCTATCTTTTAGAGCCATGTCTGGCAAGTAACGGTGTGCTGGACTATTTTGATGCCGTGTGCTATACTTCGCAGGTGGGAAGAAACAAGAGCTTTCCCGATATCTACTTATTCACGGCAGAAAAACTGGGGCAGAAGCCTGAGAATTGTGTGGTCTTTGAGGATATCCCGGAGGGGATCGACGGCGCACGCAAGGCCGGGATGTATACGGTCGCGGTTTATGATAAGGCATCAGAAAGCAGTCTGGAATATCTGAAACAAACAGCGGACCGATATATTGATAGCTTTTCGGAAATGGCAGGGGAGCTTTATGGTTAGAAACAGATTATTGTATTTTTTTATCGCAGCAGTGCTTATGGCAGTAGGCTATGTGATCAGAGTGATAGCAGTAGAACGATCGATGGAGATCAGTTTTGTATTTATTTCCATGGGAGCGTATTTCCTGTTGGCGCTGATACTGAGGAAGGCAGCCGCCTGGGTGCTGATTATTACGGACTTTGCGATCATTGCCGCGCTGCAGGGTCTGAGCAAGATGAACTTTAAGTGGTACAATCTATTTTATTCCAGTCAGATCGGTCAGATCATCATCGGAGGCCCCTTCGACCTGATGCTTTTTGTGTACATCCTGATCGGAGTCGTACTGGCGTCGATCCTGGAGGTTATCATCCGACAGTTCAACCGCATCGGACTTGGCAACTGATTCTGCAAAACCTATCACCATAAAACGATGATCCGCTCCTGAAAGGGGCGGATTTTTTGCAATAATCTTGCTCTTCCAACCAATCCCCGCATCTGGCGGAGATTCCGTGAAAAGAAGGCAGGTACGCCTACAAGCTGCCGGTCCCGTGTTACGAACGACTGACTATAAAAACGGACACGTTTCGTTGTCTACAACTGCGAAAAAAGGTACAGGTACTTTGATAGAAAACGGAACCTACAGATTTTGAAAGAGCAGCCGATAAGCGCTCTGGTTCCGTTGGTTCGGATAGCTTATAACCACGGACGTTAGCAAGCTGAATGAAGTAACTACCACCGCGAATCGGGACCGGCGGCACCCCAAGGGCACTGTTTCACTGCGCTCGCCGGCCGTGCCGTCAGCCGCGGGAAGGTGGTTTTTGCTTCGACACAGAGCGGAACGCAGTGGAGCGAACCCCGCGACCTGGGAGTGCAGGCTCTGCGCCTGGGCCGCTGGAAAATATACGTTGACAAAACTGAAAAAAATAGGTATACTAATGCTATCGGCTGTGAAAAGAAAAAGTAGGGCGGAGAGCTGATTGCAGAGAGGGTATGGTTGGTGAAAATATCCGTCAGCGCCGGGTGAAATACATCTTGGAGCCGTCGGACTGAGAAAGATACAGTAGGTCCGACCGTTTAGCACACGTTACCGTGCGAGGCTATGTTCGTAGCCCGTAAGGCCGTTGGATGAAGCCAACGGTAAATTGAGGTGGTACCGCGGTTAATGATCGCCCTCTGTTCCAGGCAGGGGGCTTTTTTGTCCCCCCAAAAAACATACCATAATGATGAAAGCGGAGGCAAAGAAAATGGGAGTATTTGAAGAATTACAGGAGCGAGGACTGATCGCTCAGACAACTGATGAGCAGGAGATCCGTGAGCTGATCAACAGCGGCAACGCTGTATTCTATATCGGCTTTGACCCGACTGCCGACAGCCTGCACGTGGGACACTTCATGGCACTGTGCCTGATGAAGCGTCTGCAGATGGCAGGCAATAAGCCGATCGCACTTCTGGGCGGCGGTACGGCTATGATCGGTGATCCCTCCGGCAAGACCGATATGCGCAAGATGATGACCCAGGAGACCATTCAGCATAATATCGAGTGCTTCAAGAAGCAGATGAGCCGCTTTATCGACTTTTCCGACGGCAAGGCTCTCATGGTCAACAACGGTGACTGGCTGCTGAATCTGAACTATGTGGAACTGCTGCGGGATGTGGGAGCTTGCTTCAGCGTAAACCGTATGCTTACGGCAGAGTGCTATAAACAGCGCATGGAGAGAGGCCTGAGCTTCCTGGAGTTTAACTACATGATTATGCAGAGCTATGACTTCCTGTCACTCTACCAGCGTTACGGCTGCAACCTGCAGTTCGGCGGTGACGATCAGTGGAGCAATATGCTCGGCGGAACAGAGCTTATCCGCAGAAAGCTGGGTAAGGATGCCTATGCCATGACCATCAACCTGCTGCTCAACTCGGAGGGCAAGAAGATGGGCAAGACCGAAAAGGGCGCCGTCTGGCTTGATGCTGAGAAAACAAGTCCCTTCGATTTCTTCCAGTATTGGAGAAATGTTGCCGACAGCGATGTGGTCAAGTGCCTGAAAATGCTGACCTTCGTTCCTATGGACGAGATCCGGGAGCTGGAGAAGCTGGAAGGCAGCGAGCTGAATAAGGCAAAGGAACTCCTTGCCTTTGAACTGACCAAGCTGGTACACGGCGAAGAAGAGGCAAATAAAGCGCTGGAGGGTGCAAGAGCACTGTTCTCCAGTAAATCCGATACCAATAATATGCCCTCCACGGAGCTTGACCGTGCCCTTTTTGCAGACGGTAAACTGGGTGTGATCGAACTGCTGGCAGAAACAAAGCTGGTGCCCTCCAAGGCAGAGGCAAGACGCCTTATCCAGCAGGGCGGTATCTCTATCGACGATCAGAAGATCACCGATGTGAAAGCAGAAATCACCACAGATGCCTTTGACAAGGGATATGTGGTCATCAAAAAGGGCAAGAAGATCTTCCACAAAGCGATTCTCAAAGATCAGTAATACAGAGGAGCATCAGCGATGGATCAGGGAAATAAAAACGACAGAAAAACCATGGGCCGCCATGAGCAGCGCCAGCAGGCTCTCGATTTTGTCTTCGAGAGTATGTTCCGTGACGACAGCACCGAGGACGCCTTTGATGACGCCTTTGCCGCCCGTGATATCCAGGTGGGCGAGTATGCCGAGAAGCTGATCGTCGGTGTGCGGGAGCATAAGGACGAACTGGATGCACTCATCGAAGCACATCTCAAGGGATGGAAAAAGAACCGTATCTCCAGGATCTCTCTGACGATCCTCCGCATTGCCGTCTATGAACTGCGGTATGTGGAGGACGTCCCCACCAGTGTATCGATCAACGAAGCGGTAGAGCTTGCCAAGAGCTATGCAACGGCTGAGGACGGCGCATTTGTCAACGGCGTTCTCGGTTCCATCGCGAAAGCATCAGAAAAGAGCGGTGACGCCTGATGCCGTATTATCTTGGGATCGACACCAGCAATTATACCACGTCCGCAGCCCTCTATTCCGAGGAACACGGGATGCTCCAACAGCGGAAGCTGCTGCCCGTGAAACCGGGGGAGTGCGGTCTGCGGCAGAGTGACGCAGTATTCCATCATGTGCAGCAGCTGCCGCAGATGATGGAACAGCTCCTTGACGGCTTCAGCGGAGAGCTTGCCGCCATTGGCGTATCGTCCCGTCCCAGGGATGCCGAGGGTTCGTATATGCCCTGCTTCACGGTAGGACTGGGAACGGCAAGGAGCCTTGCCGCCGCCATGAACCTGCCGCTGTATACATTTTCTCACCAAAGCGGACATATTGCCGCCGCCATCTGGTCGGCGGACTGTCAGGAGCTGCTGGGGGAAAGGTTTCTGGCTTTCCATGTATCCGGCGGCACCACAGAGGCTGTATTGGTACAGCCGGATCGGGAGCGCATTTTCCGGGCAGAGATCGCTGCAAAGACGCTGGATCTCCATGCCGGGCAGCTGATCGACAGGGTGGGTGTCATGCTGGGACTGGATTTTCCCTGCGGCCGTGAGCTTGAGGAGCTTGCCGGACGGCATCAGGCTCCTCTGCCGAAGGTCAGAGCAACATTAAAGAACCACGACTGCTGTTTATCGGGCATTGAGAACAGCTGCCGCCGCTATTATGAGAGCGGTGCTTCCAGGGAAGCGGTGGCGGCACTCTGCCTGCAGTATGTGGAGGAAACGCTTGCGTCCATGTGCAGCGGTCTCCTGCAGCAGTACGGCGAGCTGCCGGTATTGTTTGCCGGCGGCGTCATGTCCGATCAGATCATCCGGGAGCAGCTTTCCCGGCGCTTCAACGCCCGCTTTGCACTGCCGGAGTTTTCCACCGACAATGCGGCAGGCACGGCATTTTTATGCTACTTAAAACATACTGATAGGTTAGGTGATCATTAATGGGCAGATTATTCGGAACAGACGGCGCAAGAGGTATAGCTAATTCCGAGCTTACCTGTGAGCTTGCTATGAATATTGGAAGGGCTGCGGCAATGGTACTGACCGAGAGCAGCCATCATACACACCCGAAAATCCTCATCGGAAAGGATACCAGGCTTTCCTCTGATATGTTGGAGGGGGCTCTGATCGCAGGTCTGTGCTCCGTGGGAGCGGATGTCGAACTGCTGGGAGTTGATCCTACCCCTGCGGTGGCATTTCTGATCCGACAGTACCAGGCAGATGCCGGTATTATGATTTCGGCTTCCCACAATCCCTTTGAGTTTAATGGCATCAAGGTATTTTCCAGCGACGGCTACAAGCTGCCCGATGCCCTGGAGGAAGAGATCGAGGCGATTGTGATCGACAAGGCCAAGCCTTATCCCACTCCCACCGGAGACGGTCTGGGACGGGTGTCCTATGCTGAGAATGCCGTGGAGGACTATATTGAGCATATCATTTCCACCGTGCCGTATCATCTTGACGGGATGCGGATTGCGATTGACTGCTCCAACGGGTCTTCATCCCGTACTGCCAGAGAGCTTTTTACCCGACTGGGTGCGGAATGTCATCTGCTGGCCGATCAGCCCGACGGCGTGAATATCAATGATAAGTGCGGTTCCACCCATCTGGAGCTGCTGCAGAACTATGTGGTCGAAAACGGTCTGCAGGCAGGCGTTGCCTTTGACGGGGACGCCGACAGATGTCTGGCAGTTGACGAAAAGGGCAATGTGATTGACGGTGATTTCATCATGGCAATCTGTGCGCTGGATCTTGCGTCCCGCAAGAAGCTCAGCAAGAATGCGGCAGTCGGTACGGTGATGTCCAACATGGGTTTCAGCCGTTTCTGTGCAGACAACGGCCTGAAATTCGTTTCCACCGATGTCGGCGACCGTTATGTCCTGGAAGCCATGCTGCGGGAAGGGTATAATTTCGGCGGCGAGCAGTCCGGCCATGTGATCTTCCTGGATTACGCGACAACCGGTGACGGTCAGCTGACAGCCGCTCAGCTTTTGAGTCTTGTCAACCGCCGCCAGGCACAGCTTTCCAGTATTTCTACTCTGATGACACGCTTCCCGCAGGTGCTGATCAATGTCAGGGTCACCGGCGAGGGTAAGCTGCATTTCTTCACGAACCAGGCGATCAAGAACAAGATCGACGATGTCAAAAAACAGCTTGGTGAGGACGGCAGGATCCTTGTCCGTCTGTCCGGCACGGAGCCGTTGGTGCGCGTCATGCTCGAGGGACTGGATAAAGAGAAGATTACCCGTCTTGCCCAGGAAACGGCTGAACTCATCAAGGAGAAGATCGGCTGAACGGTCTCTGACCTTTGTTGAATTTATACAAAAAATAGCAATCGGAAGTCCGGAAAATCTCTTGAAAGATTTTTCGGATTTTTCTTTTTGTGTGATATAATAGAGATATCAAGCAAAAGGGAGCTTCATTCATGGCAAACGTGGCACTCTCCGTTATCATTCCTTGTAAAAATAATAAAGACCGTCTCATCGAACTCATACGCAGGGTCTCCAGGACATTAGAGGGGACAGAGGTGGAGCTTATCATTATTGATATGAATTCCTCCGACAATAGTGTGATTGCTGCCCTCAATGAGCTCAAGAATCATAACCTCCGGGGCTGTGTGATCCAGAGCGGGGGAGGAACCATCACCTCTGCGCTCAACACGGGTATCTACAAATCCGATGGGAAATATCTGACCTTTGTGTTTATGAGCCGCCTGTATAAGAACTATATGAACGAGTATCTCCAGACGGCGGAGAAGGAGCAGGCCGATCTGGTATTTGCCGTCCCTTCCTTTGAGGGTGAGAGCGCCAGAAGTGTTGCAGGACATCTGAATACCGGTCCGGTGCCGCTCAAGGGAACGGAGCTGCTGTCTGAACTGATCCATTCCCATGTGTATTTTGATTTCACTGCGGTGCTCCTGAGACGGGACTATCTTCTCGGGCACCATATCAAGTTCTATGAGGACTGCAACTTTGGCTATGCCGAAGCATTCATTTATAATGTCCTGCTGTGTGACCCGAAGGTCTCCTGTGCGGATATCCGTCTGGAGCGGGATGAACATGAGCTGAATGTCCGGGACGAGGGAGCGTTCAATGCAAGCTGTTACAGCCGTATTGCGGCGATGCTCAAGGTGTTTGAAAACGCCCAGCTCCTGCACATGGAGAATAAAGGACTTCTGGAGCTGTTTGAATACCGCAAGCTGCCGTCGGTGGTGATGGGGGTGGTGGATATCCTGAAGAAGGAGAATTTCAGCTACTCTGCCATCAAGAAATCCCTCCGGCAAAAGGGCTATGACAAGCTGCTGAAAACCTCTGCGCAGACGCCGCCGTCTCTGCGGAAGCGTATTTTCCTCTGGAAGACGCTTCCCTGGTATTATCGCCCCCTCTGAACTGAAAAAGAACGATACCGTCAATTGGCAGGTATCCGGTGTCTCAGGAATGTTTATCCGTCAGAGAGACTGCCGGCAAAAATGATGAGAAGTGAGTGTTTACCGGTTGCTGAAATATTTATTTGTCAGCGGATTTTGGGAAGGGGCCTGGGAACCCCTTTTTTCGCCAGAAAAAGAATTTCCCTGGTAACTGGCAGGTCAAAAATGATTTCCGTGGGAAACTCAAAGAAAACACTTGCAAAAGCCGGAGAGGTATGGTATAATCGAAAATGTTGATGCCCCATCCTCGGTTTCAGGATCAAGCCCGAACGGGAGTCCACAGCCTGCTACTGAGCATGAGGGTTTAACAAATTATAACTGTAAAGGTGGATAAAAATGCTGAAATCAGAAAAGGATGCAATCATCAAAGAGTATGCAACACACGAGGGCGACACAGGCTCACCTGAGGTACAGATCGCACTGCTCACCAAGAGGATCAATGACCTCACCGAGCACCTCAAGACCCATAAGAAGGATCATCACTCCAGACGTGGTCTTTTCAAGATGATCGGTCAGAGAAGAAGCCTTCTCAGCTACCTGACAAAGGTAGACATTGAGCGTTACCGTTCCATCATTGCAAGACTCGGTATCCGTAAGTAAGCAAATTGTTTCGGGGCAGTCTGTTGTTTTGCAGACTGCCTTGTTTCAATTCCATTTACAGTTCCGACACCAGCACCGCGGATGTTTCGGTCTTTAGCAGTGAAACGAGGGAACAATGGCCCTGTTTCCTGGTTTAATTGCTAAACCGATGCCTCCGCCACAAAATAATATCATGGAGGTATTTGTCATGTTTGAAAACTTCAGAACGTTTGAAACAGAGTTTGCCGGCAGACCCCTGGTGGTTGAGACCGGTAAAATGACCCAGCTTGCCAACGGCGCTTGTCTTGTGCGCTATGGTGAGACGGTTGTGCACGTGGCTGTCACGGCCGCAGCAAAACCGAGAGAAGGCGTGGATTTCTTCCCGCTTTCCGTTGATTTCGAGGAAAAGCAGTATGCAATGGGCAGAATCCCCGGCGGCTACGGCAAAAGAGAGGGCAGACCTTCCGAGAAGGCTATCCTGGTTTCCCGTGTGATCGACCGTCCGATCCGCCCGCTGTTCCCGAAGGATATGAGAAACGATGTATCCATCGTGTGCACCGTGATGGCTTATGATCCCGACTGTCTGCCGGAGATCGCTGCCATGGTCGGTACATCCATCGCCCTGAGCATTTCCGATGTTCCGTGGAACGGCCCGATTTCTGCTGTATCCGTTGGTCTGGTAGACGGCGAGTTTGTCATCAACCCCACCAAGGAGCAGCGTGAGGTTTCTCAGATGGCTGTGACCGTTGCATCTACCGACAGCCGTATCGCCATGATCGAAGCCGGTGCGAATATCATCCCGGATGACGTGATGTACAACGGCATCATGGCCGGTCACGAGGCTAACCAGCCGATCATTGAGTTCATCAAGGGCATTCAGGCTGAGATCGGCAGAGAGAAGTTCTCCTATCCCAGCAACGAGCCGGATCCTGAGATGCTGGAGGCAATCAAATCCTTCGCCATTGACGATATTCGTGTGGCTCTCGATACCGACGACAAAAAGCTCCGTGACGAGAGACTCAAGCCCATCTATGATGCCGTTCACGAGAAGTTTGATGAGATCTATCCCGACCAGGCAGAGAAGATTGACGACTGTCTCTATAAGACCCAGAAGTATATTGTACGCCGCTGGCTGCTGGACGAGCAGAAGCGTGTAGACGGCAGACAGATGGATCAGATGCGTCCGCTGGCTTCCGAGGTAGGCGTACTTCCGAGAGTACACGGCTCCGGTCTGTTCACCAGAGGCCAGACACAGGTGCTCACCATTACGACACTTGGCTCTGTCAGCGACCAGCAGACGCTTGACGGCATTGACGACCAGACATCCAAGAGATATATCCATCACTATAACTTCCCGTCCTACTCTGTCGGCGAGACAAAGCCCTCCCGAGGTCCCGGCCGCCGCGAGATCGGTCACGGCGCACTGGCAGAGCGTGCACTGGTTCCTGTGATTCCCTCCGTTGAGGAGTTCCCCTATACCATCCGTCTTGTATCAGAGATTCTTTCGTCTAACGGTTCCACTTCCCAGGGCTCCATCTGCGGCTCCACGCTGTCCCTGATGGATGCCGGCGTGCCGATCAAGGCACCGGTTGCCGGTATTTCCTGCGGCCTCATCACCGAGGGCGACCGTT
>ONEU01000159.1 GCA_900316925.1 uncultured Eubacteriales bacterium | reverse complement strand
TTATGTTCTGAAATGCGGGGAAGGAAAGCCTTCTGTCATCATCATTCCCGATGGAGTGAGCGAGGAACAGGCGTTGATGACCGGAGTGGAGGATGCTTTTGCAGAGAGAATCCTCGGATTGCTCCATACCTACAGGGTAGGCTCGTGGAACGGGTTTGACCGGACAGACAAGCGCATCCTTGACGGCAGTAGCTTTACACTCAATGCCGGCTTTCAAAGCGGCAAATCTATCCATGCCCACGACTATATGCGGTTCCCCCTCGTTACAGGGAATTTCGTGAGGCGATGGATCACGCATTTATGGAAGTTTATCGACAGTTTCGTGTATAAAAAAGATAAGATAAGAAACGGAGGAAAATATGATGAAATTAGCAGAAGCCTTGCAGGAAAGGGCAGACCTGAACTGTAAGATCGACGAATTGAGGAACAGACTGCAGCATAACGCCCTGGTGCAGGAGGGGGAGGAGCCCGCTGAAGCACCGGAGGAACTGCTCACCGAGCTGGATTTCAGCATTGACCGTCTGGAAGAGCTGATCTTCCGCATCAATCGGACGAACTGCATGACAATCGACAACGGTAAGTCCATCACCGAACTCATTGCCAAAAAGGACACGCTGGCTGTCCGTATCCGTTCTTACCGCGAACTCATCAGTACAGCGTCCAGTAAAACGAACAGAGCAATGCATTCCGAGATCAGGGTGCTCAGTTCGGTCAACGTGAAGTATCTGCAAAGAAAGCTGGACGAAATGTGCCGTCAGTACCGTGAGACGGATAACCGTATCCAGCAGATCAACTGGAAAACAGATCTGTTATAATCATTTTGGTTAAATCTGTAGGGCGAATACATCTCTGCGGCTGAGAATGAGTCCGTACCTTGCGGTCACCGCTGAGCACGGTGGGGTTCGAGTCCCCGATGAATCGTTATGCTCCGAAAGCGCACAGGTGCAATGTTATCTTAATGGTTACAACCATGTATTGACTACAGACAGGGTGGGTGTGGGGAATTTTACAGAAAAGGCGGTGTGCATGATGGATTCACCTCTTGCGGACAGACTGCGGCCGCAGACATTGGATGAGATTGCCGGACAGCATCATCTGCTGGATCCGGACAGGCCGCTGCGCCGGATTATTGAAACGGGTCAGATACCGAATATGGTTTTTTACGGCCCTTCCGGCGTGGGAAAAACGACCCTGGCTTCCATCATCGCCAGACAAACCAATAAAACGCTCCGAAAGCTCAACGGCACGACGGCCGGTACGGCTGATATCCGCAGTATTATCAGTGAGCTATCGGGGTTCAGCGGGATGAATGGTATCCTGCTGTATCTCGACGAGATACAGTATTTCAATAAAAAGCAGCAGCAGACGCTTCTGGAGTTCATTGAGAACGGCAGTATCACGCTGATTGCCTCGACAACGGAAAACCCGTATTTCTATGTATATAGTGCCATTCTCAGCCGGTCAACGGTGTTTGAATTCAAAGCGCTGGAAAAGGACGATGTGGTGCAGGCTGTCAGACGGGTGCTCCGGGTGCTGCATGAGGAAACAGGTGATGATATCCGCATTTCAGACAAGGCCGTGGAGCATATTGCCTATGCCTGCGGCGGAGATGTGCGCAAGGCGGTCAATGCTGTGGAACTGTCGGTGCTTTCGTCACCCTTTGAGGGGAAGGTCAGAGTCGTATCTGATGACACGGTGGTGCAGCTCACCCAGAAAAGTGCGGTGAAATACGACCGGGAAGGGGATGAGCATTATGATCTCCTGTCGGCGTTCCAGAAATCCATGCGCGGCTCCGATCCCGATGCCGCGGTGCATTATCTTGCCCGGATCCTGGCGGCGGATGATCTGCCATCTGCCTGCCGGCGTCTGATGGTATGTGCGTGTGAGGATGTGGGACTGGCGAATCCCCAGATCATTCCCATTGTGAAGGCGGCGGTGGATGCCGCTATGATGGTGGGACTTCCCGAAGCAAGGATCCCCCTTGCGGATGCTGTCATTCTGGTGGCGCTGTCCCCGAAGTCCAATTCCGCCTATATGGCCATCAACAAAGCAATGGCCGACGTACAGGCAGGCAAGGGCGGCGGTTTCCCGCGTCAGCTCCAGAACAAGCATTATGACGGCGATGACGTCAAAGACAAGGGACAGCATTATCTGTATCCCCATGATTTTCCCCATCATTGGACGGCACAGCAGTATCTGCCCGATGCGCTTGTGGGAACGAGGTATTATGAGCCCGGCGAGAATAAAACCGAACAGGCTTATGCGGATTACTGGAAAAAGATCAGAAAATAAGAGAAAGGGGCGTTCGTGATGGAAGAGAATGACAGGATTTACAGTGACTATACATTAGCGCTGTATCTGGAGCCGGATGATCGCTCCTGTACCTATGAACATTTTACGGCATGGCTGTTTGACCAGAAGCTCAGGCTGATGGACGAGGGCTATATCCATTTTATCATCCTGACGCCCAAGAAACGCTTGCCGGATTGCTGGTTTATACAGGCTATGAAGAAGCCGGACGGCTTTTTATTTGAAGTGAGTAAGAACGAAAAGGGAAGCAACCAGGTCTATGCCCACGATCATACATCGTTGGAGACACTCAAAGGGTATTTTGGCGATTTTCTGAATGAAGAGAGAGTGCCCGATGTCACGGGCTGGCGATATGTGGGAAAATTTCGCTCGCCTGATGAAGAAGAAAAAACGGAAAAATGATGGTGAAAGCATGAAGATAGGAAATGTTGAGATCAGGGGACACGCTGCCCTGGCACCGATGGCGGGTGTGACCGACCGGGCGTTCCGGGAGCTGTGTACGGCTTTCGGAGCTGCTTATGTGGTGGGAGAAATGGTCAGCTCGAAGGGACTGACCTTCCGCAACGATAAGACGAAGGAGCTGTTGGTGCTCTCAGACCAGGAACGTCCCGCGGCGGTGCAGCTGTTTGGCGACGATCCGCAGAATATGGCGGCAGCAGCGGTCATGGCAATGGATTACGGGCCCGATATCATTGATATCAATATGGGATGTCCCGCACCGAAGATCGTGAATAACGGCTGCGGTTCGGCGCTGATGAAGCAGCCGGAGCTGTGCGGAAAGATCGTAGCAGCGGTAAAACAGGCGGTGAGTGTTCCGGTGACCGTGAAGATCCGTAAGGGATGGGATAAGAACAGCATCAATGCCGTGGAGGTGGCAAAGATCTGTGAAGCTGCCGGAGCGGATGCCGTCACCGTACACGGACGTACCCGGGAACAGCAGTATATGCCTTCTGCCGACTGGGAGATCATCCGTGAGGTTAAGAGAGCGGTGAAGATTCCGGTGATCGGCAACGGCGATATCACGAGTGCCGGAGATGCGGCAAGGATGTATGAGCAGACCGGCTGTGACCTGGTGATGATCGGCAGGGGAGCCCTTGGCAACCCGTGGATCTTTCAGGAGACGGAGATGCTGCTGGGGCATGACAGACCCTCCCTGCCGATTTCGGAAGCCGAGCGGATAACCGTGCTGATCCGGCATATCAGCAAGCTGTGCGAATACAAGGGGGAGAAGCTTGGGATGCGGGAAGCACGCAAGCACGCCGCATGGTATTTCAAAGGAATGAAAGGCGCTGCTGCCCTGCGGAAGAAGGCGGTTGCACTGGAGACCTTTGAAGATCTGATTGATCTCTGCCGTCAGGTGTCTTCATAGCCTATGGACCGGCTGTCTGCACCGGTACCAATTTGAAAATAACGGATGCAATAGGAAAAGGGAGTCGCTTTAACGGCGGCTCCCTTTTTGGCTTACTCAAACCGATTCAAAGGCGATTCCAGCGGATAATACGCTTTTCCGTCAGGAATCCGGGCTGACTGCGGCACGATCAGAGCAAGTCCTCGGATAGTAAAAAATGTCAGGGGGTGTAGCTCATCCAACAGCATCATTCTTTTCTGCACAAAGCACTATGCCAATGGGCGGTTTATCTCCCTCATTCATCCATTCTCTTGTATAGTAATTGACATACATCTGCATCTGTCCCAAGTCCTGATGGGGCGGTGCGCCTGTTTTCCAGTATCACCATCCCTAATAGCGTGACAAGCATTGGTAGAGGTGCACTTTCCCGATGCACCGTACTGACTAATATTACCGTCAGCTCAGATAACACTCAATATTCCTCCAAAGACGGTGTCCTTTTCAATAAGAATAAAACTAAGCTGGTCGCATTTCCAGGTGGTAAATCCGGTTCCTATGCCATCCCGGACAGCGTAACGAGCATTGATAAAACCGCTTTTAATGGCTGCACAGAACTGACTATTTATGGACATGATGGCAGTTATGCTGAGACTGATGCACAGAATAATAAAATTCCTTTTGTTGCAATAAACCCTGATGTCATTTCAGAGATTATTTTTGCCAAGACAGAAACAAACCTGACAGCAGGAGAAAAAGAGACGCTTTCCTTCAAGGCATCCTCTGTCGGCGGCACCGGCACCAAGAAATATGCTGTCTGGTACAAGAAATCATCCGCAACGGACTGGACTCTGGCACAGAATTACGCATCGACTACTTCCGTCAGCATCAAGCCGAACTACACCGGTACATACGATGTGAGTGTCAAGGTCATGGATGGCGAGGGAACCATCATCAAGAAAGCCTTCACGATCAAGGTGACTGCCTGATGACCTCACTTCTCAAAACAGAATAGGAAACAGCCATTACCCTATCGGAACTCTTTCCGGTAGGGTAATGCACTGTAAAGGAGCTTTGAGGGGGCTTCAAGCTCCCCGGAAGAAATGTTACAAATTATACATTGACATGACAAAATTGTTACTATATAATAGGTATTGTTTGTAGGATCGAATTTGCGATATGATCGGAAAGACAGGATGTGTAAAAGATGAATTGGGTAAAAAAAGGTGTATCTATATTGACAGCCGCTGTCGTGGTAGGGGTGGCAGGTGTTGGCCTCAGCCTGAATGTCACTGATCCGTCCCTTGCAGAGACGGTACAGCCAATGAAAGCGGGAGACGATCATACGGTTGATACGGTGAAGGAACCGGACGGCGATACGGTGCTGACCAAGACCAAGCTGACCCTTGGTGTGGGTGAGATGTATGCGCTCTCCGCCAATCATGTGATAGAGGAATGGTCCTCGTCAAGGGATGATCTGGTTCAGATTGACAGCGGAGAGGTCTATGCCCGTGCGGTAGGCTCTTCGATGGTGGGCGCCCTTGCGGAAGACGGCGACGAGGCGAAATGTCTGGTGATTGTCCGTCAGGCGCCGGATGAGGTACTGCTTACCTGCGCGGATCTGACGCTGGGAGTCGGCGAGAGCTATAAGCTGCAGGCAATCCTGCCGGTTGGAACGGCAGCGGCTTCCAAGGTGTTTTCCACCGACCGCAGCGATATCCTGAAAATGACACAGACGGACGGGCAGGCAGAGTTTACCGCATTGAAGCCGGGCAAGGCAGTGGTAACGGTGAGTCTCTATAACGGGAAAAAGGCGGATTGTACCGTTACGGTAAAAGAGGCGCCCGAGTCCCTGACATTGTCCCGGAATGACCTTACGCTGGGCATCGGCGAGTCCTGTACGCTGAAAGCGAAGCTCCCGGAGAACAGCGGCGCCCGGCAGATACAGTATGCCACCAGCTCCGGGTGTGTGAATATCTCCCCGAAGGGCAGCGAACTGACCGTGACGGCCCAGGAGGAGGGAACCGCCGAGGTGACGGCCTCTGTTTACACCAAGCAGCAGGACACCTGTACGGTGACGGTCATGCAGGCTCCCGAAACGGTACAGCTGGACGCCAATGAACTGACGTTATCGGTGGGCGAGAGCGCCGAGCTGTCCGGCACGGTGAACGAGGGGGCAGCCTCCTCACGGAAAACCTATTCCTGCGACAATAAGGACGTGCTGCAAATGACCGGCAGCAGCGGCAAAGCAGTCTTCAAGGCACTCAAGCCGGGCACAGCCGTAATCACCGTGACTACCTATAACGGAAAGACCGATTCCTGTACGGTAACCGTGCGGGAGGAAGAGAAACAGGAGACCGCCAGTCCTCTGGAGCAGCAGATGGCTGCTAATCCCCAGCAACAGCAGACAACTGCCACCCCCGAAGGACAGAGGACGTTCGTATACGCATCAGACCCGTCCCTTGCCGGTGAAAGGTATCTGGACGTTTCTGACAATACGGCCGTACTGACACCGGGAGAGACCGCTTTTGCGGCGGTATCCTCCGCTTACAGCGGCACCCTGACCTTCCGTTCCCTGGACGAGGGCGTTGCTGTCGTAGATCAGCAGGGAAATATCACCGCCGTGGACTACGGCAACACGGATATTATCGTCACGGACGAAGCCGGCGCTGTCGGCAAGTTTGAAGTGATCGTCACCACCGGCAGCGGAATGGACTATGCGGATATCAACAGTATAGAGGCTCTTCTGAACGGTTCGGAGCTGAAGCCGATGAAAACGAATTACGAGCCTGTTGACCAGATGGTTGACCAGATATTTGCCCGGATCCTGACAGACGATATGACGCCCGGTCAGAAGCTGAAAGCCTGTTACCAATATCTTGCGACCCAGTGTACCTACGGCTATGACGGCTACAAGGCTGTCAGCGTACCGGATTACCTCAGCGAGCAGGACCGCGAGATAGTGGAATTTTCATACTGTATCCTGAAAGACAGGATCGGCACCTGTGAAAACTTTGCGGCGGCCTTCACGGTTATGACGAGGCGCATCGGGTTTGAGACCAACTTCGTATACGGAGATGTAGGGATGTCCGCCGGCGGCTACGGCGGCCACTACTGGACCGATGTCAACGTATACGGAAAGCACTATATCTTCGATACCCAGGTAGAGAACAACAATGGCGGTGCCAGCGGAAACATCCAGTATTATTTTTATGGACTCCGCCCCGAGTACAGCTATGGAATGTACAGATACAACTTTATCGAAACCGTACACGCATTCAGACGCGGTGTCTGAACAGAAGGGCTCCGCACAGCACAGACAAAAACTATTGACTAATAAGGGATAACTTGTTATAATTGTCCTATGGTAAGCGGTGTGGGATGCTATGTCTCCATGAAAAGAGCACTATTGTCATAGATCGGCATAGATACGGCTTTTTGCTTCCGCGGGAGAATCATTTTCAGAAAACCTCTGCGCTGCGCCGGCTTTCGTGACAGCTCTGCCATAGATAAATGAAAAAGAAGAGAGATTGCTATGAACAAAATTATGACAGAACAGGAACTACTGGAATGCTTTGATGATGCGGTCCGCTTTGGTCATATCTTTGTCAATTATCAGCCGAAAATCAATCATTCAACCGGGCGTATGGTCGGTGCGGAAGCATTGATGCGATGGACAAATCCCGAATATGGTATGCAGTATCCCTCCAATTTTATCCCCGTACTGGAAAAGCATGATCTCATCTACCGGGCTGAT
Organism: uncultured Eubacteriales bacterium; assembly: GCA_900316925.1. Lineage (GTDB taxonomy): Bacteria > Bacillota > Clostridia > Oscillospirales > Acutalibacteraceae > UBA1213. The sequence continues at coordinate 2,889 of ONEU01000159.1, read as the reverse complement.
CTGGCGGTATTTGAAAGAGTGTGTCGGTTCCTCCGGAGCTGTCTGGACACAGGGATCACACCTGTGCCGGTTTCGGTGAATATGTCGCGCTATGATATCTATCGGAAAAACTATGTGGAGGAGATAGAAAAACTCCGGAAACAGTATGATATCCCTGTTAATTATCTTCATGTGGAGGTAACGGAGACTTCGGCGATCGGCGGTATGGAGCTGGTGTCAAGTGTGCTGAAACAGCTGCATGATTATGGGTACATCGTGGAAATGGACGACTTCGGCAGCGGCTATTCTTCGCTGAATGTCCTGAAGGATCTTGCGGTTGACGTGATCAAGCTGGATATGCGTTTCCTGAGCGGGAGCATCGGCGGACGCGGCGGTACCATCATCAGCGCTATCGTACAGATGGCCAAGTGGCTCGGGACTCCCGTTATTGCCGAGGGAGTGGAGACCCTGGAACAGGCGGATTATATGAAGAGCATCGGCTGTAAATATGTGCAGGGCTATCTGTATTCCAAGCCCGTTGCAGAGGAGGATTTCCTGCAGAAGCTGCAGAAGATTGATCAAGAGCCGATGACGCCGGCTCTTGATCTCATCAAGACCATGGATGCCGGCAGATTCTGGGATCCTGACTCCATGGAGACCCTCATTTTCAATAACTTTGTGGGCGGAGCGGTTATCTTCACCTATCAGAAGCAGAAGGAGAAAGCGGAGATCCTGAGAGTGAACAAAAAATATGTCCGTGAGATCGGCATGAATATGATCGAGCAGGAGATTCTGGATTCCGACCCGCTTCAGGGAATGGACGAGCAAAACCGGAAGATCTATTTCGATACGCTGGATCGTGCCATTGCCTCAAACGATGAGGAGACCTGCGAAACCTGGCGTACCGTCTGCTCCAAGACCTGCGGAGAGGACCGTATCTGCGTGCGCAGCTTTATCCGTCTGATCGGCAAAACCGAAACGCAGTACCTGTTCTATGCTATGGTGCAGAATGTTACGGCGGAGAAGGCACGCTACCATGAGCTGTATGAAAGCGAAAGACGGTTCCGGTTTGCCAGCGAGCAGGCAAACGTGTATGCCTGGGAGGTGGATCTGGCCACCAGGAAGATGCGTCCCTGTTTCCGCTGTATGCGTGACCTGAACATCCCGCCCGTGGTGTATAATTATCCCGAACCGGTGATCGAGAGCGGTATTTTCCCGCCGGATTATGCCGATATGTACCGTCATTGGATGGCACAGCTGGAGGCCGGAGAGGTCGATCATCTGGAGGCCGTCATGCCTCTGACGGTGGGGCGTATTCCGTTCCATGTGCGTTTTTCCCTTGAACGGGACGAAAACGGCAAGCCCCTGAAAGCCTATGGCTCTGCCACGCTGGTGGTAGACGAAAAAGAATAAGATGGATCCTCACAGGAACCGGAGTGCCGGCTCCTGTCAGAAAAAAAGGATTGCGTTCCGGCTCTGAGAAAGCCGTGATGACGCAATCCTTTTTGTTTACGCTGCCGTCTGATCTGTTTCCTCATGGAACAACTGCGATCCTGTGGCGGTTATCCGTCTGCTGTCCGGGTCTGTGAGTCTGCGGGGGCGTGCAGCTCTTTGGGGCGGATCCCCAGAACATGATCCCGCCAGCCGCCAAAGAATTTTGTCAGGAGTTTTACTTCGTTTCCCACAAGGATTGCCGCAGCAATTGTTCCGATTCCCACACTGCCCAATGAATGGACGGCTATCAGACAGGTTACGATGGAGACCGCAACCATAGCAACGTCGAAGATCACTTTTACCGTTGAGAAGCTGAGCTTCGTCACTTGTGTAACGGCAATGATAAAGCCCTCCGGCGCCAGCGGCACAAACCTCGGCGCCACATACAGGAAAACGCCCAGAGCCACCAATACGGTGCTGACGAGCATCAGAATGAACTTGAAGACGAAATTCTCCGGAACCGGGACCTGTGCCATCAGCTTTCCGCAGACGGTCAGGAACATTCCGAACAGAATACCGATGGGAAGCTGCAGCAGGTTGACCGGCTTGAATTTTTTCCGGAGGATGATGATCTGGAGCAGCACCATCAGCACGGAAAACAGCATGGTAGCAATTCCGAGGTCCATACCGGTCACAACGGTCATGGTATAGGGGATGGAACTGATGGGGGTGACACCCAGGTCCGACTTGACGGAAATGACAACGCCCAGCGTCATCACGATCAGTCCCACAAAATAAAATGCCAGTCTGGTGATAAACTTTTTTTTCATGCTTCATCCTCCATATTCCGGATCATTTTTTCGGTAATCTCCACCCATAACTGGAGCTGCCCGGGATCGATCCCTCTGGTGATCTGTTCTTTCAGACGTTCCATATCGCTGTAGACATCCTGCTTGTACTGACCGGCTTTTTCGGTCAGGACGATTTCCTTGTACCGCCCGTCAGCTTTGCTTGGGACACGCCTGATCAGGCCTGCCTGTTCCAGCGATGCGATCACCTGCGTGGCGGTTGAAGCCCTGAGACCGAACACGGATTCGATCTGTTTCTGATAAACGGTCCTGTCCTGATTTTCAAACAGAAAATGGATCACCTTACCTTCCGTGCCGCTGTAATCCTTGTCCCTGGCAAGCCGGTCGATCAGGCGCCGCTGCCGGTTGGCGAGCCGGCTGATATACTTGTAGATCATGTTGTTCACCTTCTGTTAAATTAGTTAGTCTCCTAAGTATTGTATGGTATCACTTTTCTGATTGCTTGTCAAGTCATTCTGCCAAAAACCAGAGAAATCCATTTATCCCTGCCAGTTACCCAGGGAAAACCTTTTTCTGGCGAAAAAAAGGTTTTCCCCGGACCCCTTTCCAAAATTCGCTGCGGAATAAGACTTGCAGTAATCGGTAAACACTCACTTCTCATCGTTGT
>ONEU01000038.1 GCA_900316925.1 uncultured Eubacteriales bacterium | reverse complement strand
TCCATTTTGTCTGCTTTGTCTGTTTGTAGTAGACAGCGTAGGAATACGGGGTTCTGCCGCCGGTGCCGGAACAGGTTACGGTGACAGGCTTGCCGAGGGTGATGGTATCAGCGGAGATCTTGGAGGTGTTCTGCAGCTTGACAACGGGCTTGGTAACTTTCAGCGTGAAGTCCTTATTGACAATCTCGCCGGTAGCATCCTTGACCTTGACTCTGACGGTGTAGGTAGTAACAGCTTTCGGTGTGATCACAACGCTGGTACTGCTCTTGAAGCTCTGTACACAGGTCCACTTGGTCTGTGACTTCTGCTTATAGAACACGGCGTACTGATAGGGGCCTTTGCCGCCGGTTGCTTTGCAGGTTACGCTGGTGCTGTTGCCGGTCAGGATTGATCTGGAAGAAATGATAGAGGTGTTGGAAAGCGGACTGGCAGGCTTGATAGCGGCGGTGCTGAAGGGGAAACCATTTTCGGTTGCGTATGTTTCAGCAGTAGAACCGGCCTTGCCGTGAACGATGAAATTCGTGTTGCGGACGTTATTCTGGTTGTAGCCGAGTGCCCTCTCGCCGATACTCTCTACGGATGCGGGAATTGCAATGGCATTCAGGGTAGGACAGTTGTAAAAAGCGTATGAATAAATGCTTTCCAGATCATTGGGAAGTGTAACGCTGACCAGGGAGGTGCAGTTCCGGAACATTGACTCCGGGAGGGTCTTGATCATCTTGCCCAGTGCGGCTGTCTGCAGACCGGTGCAGTTATAGAAGATACCTTCGTTACTATAGCCGTATCCGTTGTCCAGAACTTCTACACTATCGGGAAGGGTGATGCTTTCCAGGGAGGTGCAGTTACGGAAAGCACCTCGGTAAATCTTTTCAATACCATCGGTGATGACGACATCCTTCAGCGAGGTGCAGCCATCAAAAGCAAACTGGCCGATGACGCAGTAAATACCGTTAATAGTGATGTTGGGAAGGGCTGTACAGCCGGAGAAAGCACCGCTGCCGATCAGTTCCGTGGTGGTGGGAATATTGATCGAGGTCAGGCTCGTGCAACCGTTAAAGGCGTCTTCTTCGATCTTTACCAGCTCGTTGGGCAGTGTAACGGTTGTCAGGCTTGTACAATCCTTGAACGTAGCTGCGGGAATTTCTGTGATACTGCCGCCCAGGTTAGCGCTTTTCAGTGCGGTGCAGTGATAGAAGATGCCTTCATTGCTGTAGCCGTATCTGTTGTAAAGATACTTGACGCTGTTGGGAATGACGATCTTCTCCAGGGAGGTACAGTTGCGGAAAGCAGCCCGGTAGATTTTCTCAATACCGTCGTTCATCGTAACCTGGGTCAGGGAAGAGCATCCATCAAAAGCAAATTCGCCGATAGCACAATATTCACCGTTGAGAATGACCTTCTTGAGGGAGGTACATTTTTCGAATGAACCGTCTCCGATAAGCTCCAGAGTAGAGGGGAAATTGACGGTTGTCAGCTTGCTGCAGTTCAGGAAGGCACGTTGGTTGATTTTCTGCAGTTCATTCGGCAGTGTGACGGTTGTCAGGCTGGAACAGTTTTCAAATGTGGAGGCAGGGATTTCTTCCACGTTCTTGCCGATTTTCGCCGTCGTCAGTGATGTGCAGTTATAGAAGATACCTTCGTTAGCATATTCGTATTTGTTATTGAGTAACTCGACCGTGTCAGGAATAGTGATGGATTCCAAAGACGTGCAGTTTCTGAAGGCGGCACGGTAGATCTTTTCAATGCCCTTATTCAATGTGACCTGTTTCAAAGCAGTACATCCGGAAAAAGCATACTCGTCAATGGTGCAGCCAGTGCCGTTGATGATGGCTTTTGGCAGTCGTTTGCAGTCTTCAAAGGATGAATAGCCGATGGTTTCCAGGAAAGAGGGGAAATTGACAGTGGTCAGTCTTTCATCGTTTTTGAAGGCATTGCTGCCAATGGTAGTCAGCTCTTCCGGAAGTGTTACATTGGTCAGACTGGTGCAGTTCAAGAACGTTGCATCCGGGAGAACAGTAACGCCGCTGCCAACCGTAGCAGTTTTCAGAGAAGTGCAGTTATAGAAAATTCCCTCACTATCGTAACCGTACTGATTATTCAGCTCTGTGACGCTGTCCGGGATGACGATGCTTTCCAGCAATGTGCAGTTTCTGAAAGCAGCCTTTTTAATACTTTTGATTCCTTCATTCAGGATCGCCTGTCGCAGTTCTACACAGTTATCAAAAGCAAATGCTCCGATGGTGCAGTCAGTTCCGTTGATGACAACCTTCGTGATTCTGGTGCAGCCGGAGAAAGCAGCATCTCCGATTTCTGTCAGCGATGCGGGGAAGTTAATAGAACTAAGTCTTTCACAGTTTCTGAATGCGTGTTCGCCGATGGATGTCGTCGAACTGGAAAGAGTGACTGTTTTCAGCTCGCTGCATCCGTCAAATGCGGCGGCGGGAATAGATGTGACACCCGTGCCGATGGAGGCTGTTTTCAGAGAGGTACAATGAGAGAAGATGCCTTCATCATCGTAGCCGTATCCTGTGTTGAGTGCGGTGACGGAATTGGGGATCGTGATTTCCGTCAAAGCCGTACAATTTCTGAAAGCACCGCGGTTGATCGTTTTTACCGTGGAAGGAATGGTGACCGTGCGGAGCTTTTCCAGTCCCTCGAATGCATAATCGTCAATGGTGGTGACATTGGTGCCGCCAATCTTGGAAGGAATTGAGATGCTGGTGGCAGCTGTTTCTGTATAGCCTGCAATCACGACTCCTCGGTCGTTCAGGTAATACTTGAAGCCGTCCGAGGTGGTCTGAACGTCTGCAGCCTGTGCGGTGAGACTCCACCCGCTGTCCGCAGGCGCTGCCTGATTGATGGCATACGATCCAACGGTAAAGAGACCGAGTACGATAGATGCAGTAATGATTTTCCGCATCATTCTTTTTTTGGTGCTGTTATCCATTTGAATTGTCCTCCATTCTTTATTTTAATAAAGAAAATAAACTTTTCTTTATTTATTCATATCCATTATATCCAATTTGTGCTATTTTTTCAAGAGTTTTTTGAATTTTTTGAATAATTGTGTGCAAAACTGTTACAAACAGGAGCGGCTTTGGCCTGGTAATTGCTTCGGATGGCAGTACCAGGGTTGTTTTTGTAATACATACTTGACAACTATTTCTCCGGACATCTTTAATGATCAGTGAATATGATGTGGAGATGAACGCCGTGAATTGTCCGGAAAAAATGAGATTCGTGAGCTCTGTGACAGACTCTGGTCTGATGAAGAGACGACTCATCGTGTCTATCTGTCCGATCAGGATCCTGAGAAGCGGAGCGGTGATATCGCTGCGGAGATCAGTTTGAAATCCTTGTTGACGATATTGCCGGCGGAATCCTTCAGTTTGACTCTGACATTATAAGTAGTGGCAGCCAGGGGAGTGATGGTTACGGTGGTGTTTCTGCCGTAGCCCTGTGCAC
>ONEU01000191.1 GCA_900316925.1 uncultured Eubacteriales bacterium | reverse complement strand
TGTCGCTGAACGATCGGGTATTTCTGATCCAGCATGAGACGATCAAGAAGGTGGCACAGGATTCCTGCGTGATCGTCGGACGCTGTGCCGACTATGTGTTGGCCGACAGACAGGACTGCTTCAGGCTGTTTATCTGCGCCGATATGGACAAGCGGATCCGGTATGCGGTGGATGTGCACCATGTACCGCAGGAGAAGGCACGTTCTGTCATCAATAAGATGGACAAATCACGTGCCAATTACTATAATTATTATGCATCGGGCAAATGGGGGGATCCCGTCAATTACCACCTTTGTCTCAACAGCGGAGAACTGGGGATCTCCAGATGTGTGGAGCTGATCAAATACTATCTGCGTCTGCGTGGGGCGATCTGAGATGAAGAGACGATGGATGCAAGCCGGCAGTCTATGCATTGGGATCTGCGCTGTGCTGTTGTTTTCATCCTGTCAGGAGAATGTGCCGGAAACGATACCGGAGAGCAACGGTTACGATTTGATTGCCGCCAATGAAACCGAGCAGACAGCAATCACCGAAACGATCAGCACCTATTTGCAGGCTCTGGAGCATAAAAGCTATTCCGAGCTGCAGCTTTGCACCAGTTCCGAATTTCCGTTGTGCCAGAATGAGACGGCGTTTTATGATGTCACCACCGAGCTGGAATCCGCCAGTCTGGAGAAGATCGACTTTGAGAACTTTCAGCGCCAGGGAGATCATGTTCTGGTAACCGTAGATTATACCCTGACCTATACCGGTTCATTCACGGATATTGACGGAAGCAGTCAGGCGCCGGGCAGCTACAGCCATAAGGAGCTTTTCGGCCTGACAATGACTGACGGCAGCTATCTGATTGATAGTGCCGTGAAAACAGGTGCAGGATGACGAAAAGGAGTAACAACATGAAAAAATATACATTTTTGGGACGGTCCGACGGCAGTAAATTCTGTATTGAGGGAATTGACGTATTTGCCCACAAATGGCGGTCACAGGGAGAGTGTGATATCGTGCTTGACCCGACGGATAAGACTCCCTACAGCTTTTCGCGCTATCAGATCAACACGGGCAGCCGGGAGATCAACTTCCTTGCCGGTAAATTCCGTGACGACAGCTGGGGCTTTTTTCGTGAGCTCTCTGCCGACGATCTTTTCTTCTGAACATATCATATCAATAGTCAAAACTGGAGGTAATACCCATGAACGAAGATCTGAAAATCGAAGCCTTGCTCGATCTTTCCAAAACGATTGCGGCAGACCTGTTTACCGGTCTGACATATCCCTGGGAGGCTCTGCCGAAAATCTCCGAATACATTCTGAAGATTGGCCCCACACTTTCCGAAGAGATCTATGAAAAACGGGGAGAGGATATCTGGATTGCCAGATCCGCCAAGGTAGCTCCCACCGCCTATCTGCACGGCCCCCTCATTATCTGTGAGGATGCGGAGGTGCGCCATTGTGCGTTCATCCGCGGCAGTGCCATCGTCGGAAAGGGGGCAGTTATCGGCAACTCCACCGAGCTGAAAAACTGCATTATCTTCCAGAACGCCCAGGTGCCGCATTATAACTATATCGGTGATTCCATCCTGGGCTTCAAGGCACATCTTGGTGCCGGTGCCATCACCTCCAACCTGAAATCGGACCGCAGTATTGTCACAATCCCGGTAGAAGAAGGGCGCATTGACACCGAACTCAAGAAATTCGGTGCCATTGTGGGAGATAACGTCGAGGTAGGCTGTAATTCTGTTCTGAATCCCGGCACGGTACTCGGACGCAACACAACGGTCTATCCGCTGTCAATGGTCAGAGGTACGGTTCCTGCCAACAGCATTTACAAGAAGCAGGGCGAGGTAGCCGAGAAGCTCTGAAAGAAACGGAGGATCATTGCTTGGAACTGATCGACTTATTTGACAAGCACCGCAGACCTACGGGCTATGTCACCGCCCGGGGCAATACCCTGGCCACTGGGATGTACCGGCTGGTGGTGCATATCTGCATTTTCAACAGCCGGGGAGAGATGCTCATTCAGCAGCGCCAGAGTACCAAGAAAATCTTTCCCGATAAGTGGGATATTTCTGTGGGCGGACAGGTGGATGCGGGAGAGACCAGTGAATTTGCCGCACAGCGGGAGATTGAAGAAGAACTCGGACTGTCAATTGACATGAGTCATGCCCGTCCCTACGCGACAATGAGTTTTGAGGAAGGCTTTGACGATATTTATATCGTTCGTTCGGACGCCGCCCTTTCCGACCTGACATTACAGCAGGAAGAGGTGAAGGCAGCGGACTGGGCAAGCCGGGAACAGGTACAGGAGATGATCCGCAACGGAGCGTTTATTCCTTATCATCCCGTCTATATTGACTTCCTGTTTTCACTGCCCGGAACGGAAGGTACGTTTGAACAGGATCAGTCCTGGAACGAGAGCGGTAAATAAGATGCAACAGAAAAAAGCAATTCTGTCCCCAAAAAAGGGGAGAGAATTGCTTTTGTTATTTGATGATCCTATTATCACGCCGCCTCGCTTTCGGGGGTGTCGGAGGGACTTTCTCGAAAAAGCCCCGACAGATCTTGCTACCTTTTTCTTGTCGATCGGTTTATGAGATAATCGTCTCTGTTTCACCTCTCATGCGCTCAAAGGCGGCTTCATCAATGATGGTGATTCCCAGAGACTGTGCCTTGGTGAGTTTGCTGCCGGCTTCCTCACCGGCGAGAACAAAGTCTGTCTTTTTGGATACACTTGAAGCGACCTTTCCGCCGGCTGCTTCAATAATGGCGGCTGCTTCCGTGCGTTTATAATGGGGGAGTGTTCCGGTAATGACGAAGGTCTTGTTGGCAAAGGGGCTGTTTTCCGGGATCGTTCTGGCTTCTGACAGATTTTTAGTATTGATGCCCAACAGCTTGATTTCCTCGACTAACTTCTGAGATTCCGGGAGTGCAAAATAGGCGGCCGTACTCTCTGCCATAATTTCGCCGAAGCCTTCAATCTGAGCAATCTCATCGGCACCGGCAGCGGCAATGGCATCCAATGTGCGGAAGTGATCGGCCAGGAGCTTTGCGGCGCGCTGTCCGATATGCCGGATCCCCAGAGCAAACACGATGCGGTAAAGATCGTTTTCTTTTGATTTTTCAATGGCGCTGATGAGCTTGTCGGAAGATTTATCCTTTTTGTTCTCCAGGGTAAGGATATCCTCTCTGGTCAGACGGTAGAGATCGAGGGGGGAATGGATCAGCTGCTTTTCGGAAAGCTGATCGAGGATCTTCTCTCCCAGTCCGTCGATATCCATGGCATCACGGGAGACAAAATGGATCATGTGGCGCATAAGCTGAGCAGGACAGTCGGTGTTCGTACAGCGCAGGGCAGCCTCACCGTTTTCACAGGTGACCGGTGAACCGCAGGAGGGACAGACCTTGGGCATCGTAAAGGGAACGGAACCATCTTTGTGACTGGTGACGGAAACAACCTCGGGGATGATCTCGCCGGCTTTGCGTAGGATGACGGTATCGCCGATACGGATATCCTTCTCGCGGATATAATCCTCGTTGTGGAGGGATGCCCGGCTCACGGTAGTACCTGCCAGTGTAATGGGGGAAAAGATTGCGGTAGGAGTCAGCACACCGGTCCGTCCGACGCTGATCTCCACATCCAGCAGTTCGGTCTCTTTCTCTTCGGGAGGATATTTATACGCTTCCGCCCATTTCGGATATTTTGCGGTACTGCCCAGCACCTGACGCTGTGAAAAACTATCAACTTTAATAACGGCTCCGTCGATCTGGAATGACAGTTCGCCGCGGCTATTACCGATTTCTTCGATTTTTTCGATGACCTCATCCACGCTGCTGCACCGGTGATAGAAGGGCAGGGTAGTAAAGCCAAGCTCCGTCAGGTAGTCGAGGGACTGTTTATGGCTGCCCAGTTCCTCTCCCTCGATCTGCTGGATGTTGAAGACAAAGATATCGAGTTCACGGGAGCGGGTGATTTTCGCATCCTTCTGGCGCAGAGAACCCGCCGCCGCATTGCGGGGATTTTTGAAGATCTTCTCCTCCCGTTCCTCCTGAAGGGCCACCAGCTTTTCAAAGCTCCCGATGGACATATAGACTTCGCCCCGCACCTCCAGGAACGGAACGGGACGGTTCAGCTTCATGGGCAGGGAACGGATGGTCTTGAGGTTGTCGGTGATATCTTCTCCCACGAGACCGTCGCCCCGGGTAGAACCTCTCACAAAGATACCGTTGCGGTACTCCGCCGAGACCGACAGACCGTCGATCTTCGGCTCTACCACGAATATGGGATCGGTGACGGCCTCGCTGACCTTCCGGCAGAAGTCACGGATCTCTTCGTGGGAGAAGGAGTCGTGCAGGCTTTCCATAGGAACCGTATGTTCCACCGGAGAGAATTTGGCTGCCGCTTCTCCGCCGACCCGTTGGGTGGGAGAATCCGGTGTTTTCAGTTCGGGGTGATCGAATTCAATCTGTTCCAGCTCTCGCAGCAGCATATCATATTCATAGTCGCTGATTTCAGGAGCGTCTTCATTATAGTAACGATTGTTGTGATAGTTGATCTGTGAGCGCAGTTCTTCCGCACGGAACTTAATATTGTTGATATCCATGATGATCCTCCAATGATAGTTCTGTTATCCGCCGACGGTTCGTGCAAAGCCGACGATCAGCGGCATGGTAATGACAGAAAGTAGGGTAGACAGCGTAACCAGATTGACAGAGAGCTTGGCGTCGTTGTCAAACTTTGCGGCAAACATGGTAGTAGCGGCGGCAGCAGGGGCAGAAGCGGCAATCACGCAGGTGATGAGCACCGTACCGCGGATACCGCAGAGCATCATGCCGCCGAAAGCCAGCAGAGGGATGGCAATTAAACGGAACAAAACACAGATGAACCCCTTGCCGTCCTTGAAAGCATCCCGGATCCTGGTCTGAGACAGGTAGAAGCCCACGATCAGCATGGGAAGAGGGGTGTTGAGATCAGCGAGGAAGCCGACCGGTTTGGAGATAATTTCCGGAATGGGGACGGAGGTCAGGAAGATGATCACGCCGATGACCATACCGATAATACAGGGATTGAGCAGGATCTTTTTGAGTGACAGGGACTTTTTATCACCGCTGGAGAGCCAGACGCCGAACGTCCACATTACGATGTTGAAGACAACGATATAGACAGCCCCGAAAAAAACGCCGTCAGCGCCGAGAATGGCCTGCTGCATGGGCAGGGACATATAACCGCAGTTAGAGAAGATGAGAGCAAAACGGTACACACGGTTTCGCTCCGGAGTTTTGTCGTGGAACACCAACATGGCAATTGCGATGGAGACGATATGGATACACAGCGCCGCCGCACCGGTGGTCAGCAAACCGCCGAGCATATCCGGGTCAAAGGGTCTGACGAAATTCTGAATGATGACACAGGGACAAACGATATAGAGAACCACATTGGTAATAGATTTGATGGCTTTTTCCTGGAGCAGCTTGGTTTTGCCGCAGAGATAGCCCACAGCGATCAGGATAAACAGTTCCAGTACCTGTGTGCCGACGGTAATAAAGTTTTCTGTCATAGTATTTCCTTCTTTTCTTTTGACATTCTGGGTTAATCAAAGCCGGCTCTTGAAATCCTCATAACCGAATTGCTTGAGCAGGCGGGTGGTACCGTCGGATTTCAGCAGATAGATAGAGGGCAGCGGCATACCGTTAAAGGTATTGTTTTTGACCATGGAGTAGATGGACATATCGGTAAACACCAGTTTGTCGCCGATCTGCAGCGGGTGATCGAAGGAATAATCACCGATCACGTCGCCGGCAAGACAGGTGGGGGCACCCAGCCGATAGGTATAGGGAAGAACCCCGGGGTCCTGCGAGCCGATGACAGCCGGACGGTAGGGCATTTCCAGTACATCCGGCATGTGACAGGCCGCGGAGGTATCCACGATGGCGATGTCCATATTGTTTTTCACGAGATCGAGCACGGATGTCACCAGATAGCCGGCATTCAGCGCCACCGCTTCACCCGGTTCAAGATAGATGTCCACTCCGTAGCGGTTCCTGATATCGTTCACACAGCCGATCAGCTTTTCAAGATCATAGTCGGGTCTGGTGATGTGGTGACCGCCGCCGAAATTAAGCCATTTCATGCGGTGGAAATATTTGCTGAATTTTTCTTCCACGACCCTGAGTGTGCGTTCAAGCGTGTCGGCGCCCTGTTCACACATGGTATGGAAATGCAGTCCGCTGATTCCCTCCAGTTCCTTCTCTTCAAAGCTTGCTAGGGTGATGCCCAGACGGGAATTGGTGAAGCAGGGGTTATAGATATCCGTTTCAATCTCAGAGTATTCGGGATTGATACGCAGTCCGAACTCAATTTCCGGGTGCTGCAGTGCCTTGCTGCGGAAATGCTTCCACTGCGAAAATGAATTGAACACGATATGGTCGCAGATGCGGAGCAGTTCATCAAAGTCTTCATCCTTGAAGGCGGGAGCGTAAACATGAATCTGTTTGTTTCCCATTTCTTCATAGGCAAGCTGTGCCTCAAAGAGACCGCTTGCGGTGGTACCGCTGATATAGGAAGCGATCAGCGGATAGACATGATAGGCGGAAAAGGCCTTCTGTGCCAGCAGCACATGGCATCCGGTTTCCTGTTCCACACGCTGCAGGAGCTTCAGATTATCTGTCAACGCCTGCTCGTCAATAACATAGCAGGGAGTGGGGAGCGGCATCAAATGGGATAAAACTTTTTCTGACATAGTCTGTCCACCTCTTATACATAATTCCATACCTCATCTTATCATAAAGAGGAATAGATTGCAAACACATTCTTCCGGCGGCGCCACGCCCCTTGACGGGGCGCTTGCTGGTTGTTTTTTCAGATTATTTGAGTTCCGTTTTCTATCCTACTACCCGTGCCTGTTTCTCCCAGAATTGTTACACTGAATGATCGTTGAATAGGATCGTGCAAGAAAAAAGCATTGGTCTTTGATGATACAAAGACCAATGCTTTGGTGGGAACAATAGGGCTCGAACCTATGACCCTCTGCTTGTAAGGCAGATGCTCTCCCAGCTGAGCTATGCTCCCATAAAAATACAGTCGGGAAAAGTGGTGCGGGTAACAGGACTTGAACCTGCACCTCCTTGCGAAGACTAGCACCTGAAGCTAGCGCGTCTGCCAATTCCGCCATACCCG
>ONEU01000156.1 GCA_900316925.1 uncultured Eubacteriales bacterium | reverse complement strand
CCGGTTATGTTGGTTTCGTCGCTTAACATTTTACCATTGGTTTCAATATGGGTCTATTATTTTTGCCATTTTATTTTACAACTTAGCATGATTTTCGGTGCGGATTTCTGAAAAACGAGCCTGTTTATCGGAAGACCGCTTCCGACAGGCAAAAAAACAGACACGGCAGACTTTGGAAAGCAGCCGTGTCATGGTTGTTATCAAAAAGATATCCGGCGGTTCAGGAACGCACGATATTACGCCAATCGAGGTCACCGCGCTCAAGGCCGTGGATGAGCACCTCACCGGTAGCAATATTGGTAGCCACCGGGATGTTGTGCATATCACACAAACGAAGAAGATTCATATCGTTAGGCTCATGGGGCTTGGGATCGAGCGGGTCTCTCAGGAAGATGAGCATATCTATTTCGTTAAAAGCGATACGGGCAGCGATCTGCTGGTCGCCTCCCTGTGAACCGGCCAGGAATTTCTGGATTTCCAGGCCGGTAGCCTCCGCCACCATCTTGCCGGTGGTGCCGGTTGCACAAAGGGTGTGGCGGCTCAGGATGCCGCAGTATGCGATACAGAACTGTACCATCAGCTCTTTTTTGGCGTCATGTGCGATCAAAGCAATGTTCATTGTGATAACCCCCAGATACAGAATTATATTACGTTCTATTCAATGGGTAGAGGAGCTTTCCTGCCGTCCAGACGGGCGGCGATCCTGTCAAATGCTTCGGTAGCCTGCATTCTGCCCTCAATCGGCAGTCCTTTCTGGGAGGAATTAGCAGCGGCTGCATCCTCAGGGACGATCCCCAGGAGTCTGGCGCCTGCCTCGTTGATGACAGCATCAAGATCGGGATAGGCATCCAGCTTGCGGAACTTCTTTTCACTGAATCGGTTGATGATGAGACTGATATCGCTCACCGAGCAGTAGCGCAGCTTTCTTCTGACCTTGTCACAGCCTCTGACGGACAGCGGTTCCGCGTTGGTCACCAGCACGGCCCTGTCGGCAGGAGCGGCAGCGGTCTCAAACCCCATGCCGATTCCGGCGGGACAATCAATGAGAATATGGTCATAGTAGCCCTTGAGCACCTTTGTGAGTTGTTTCATCACAGAAGGGCTCAGCTCATCACGAATATTTTGCGGAGCGGGAAGAATATACAGCTCCGGCACCGTCTTACACGGATAGATGGCACTGGCGGGCGGGCAGTTGCCGTTGATGATATCGGCAATGTCAAATACCAGCTCACCGCTGACGCCCAGCATCAGGTCGATTCCCCGCATACCGGCGTCACAATCTATCAGCAGTACGCGGTTGCCTCTTCTCACGAGTGCGGCACCGAGTCCTGCTGTTACCGTCGATTTTCCTGTTCCACCCTTTCCGGATGAAATAACCGTCACTTTACCCATTTTCAAAATACCTCTTTAATAACCATATCACACAATTTCAATAAAGTCAAGGCTTGTCTGTTATTTTTTTCATACAAAATGACAGGAGCGGCGTGATGAGCTGTCAACAGGTTTTGTTCACCCTTGTCTGACAGTTCTGCGGGGCCGGCTGTATCAACCCTCGCTTTGTTCCTCCTTGACGTTAAAATAAGCGTTCAGGACCTTTTTGGCGGCGTTGATTGCCACAAAGCTCTTCGCACCATGCTCCACCATAACGCCCACCGCGATCTGGGGGTTGTCGTAAGGGGCAAAGCAGATGAAGTTCGCATGGTCGGAGCCGTTGTTCTCAGCCGTACCGGTCTTACCGGCCAGGGGGATGCTGTAGCCTTGCAGGGGAATATAGGATGAAGCAGCCTGATACATGGCTTTTTTCACCTCGCGGAGATTGCTTTCACTCACGCCCAGATCCTCCACTTCAACCGGCTCGCTCTGATAGATGACGTCCTTTCCGGAGTAGGAAACAACTCTGTCCACCACATGAGTTTTCAGACGCTTGCCGTTATTGGCAAGTGTGGCGGCGTAGGTGGCAAGCTGCAGGGGGGTGAACTGGTTGTCAGACTGGCCGATGGCGGCAGGGGAGACAAAGCTGGCGTACCATTCGCTGCCCATGAGACTGCTGAATTCGGGACCTGCCAGCGTACCGGAGCTTTCAGGAACCTCCACGCCTGTTTTTACACCCAGACCTGCCCGTTTGGCGTATTTGTCGATATTGTCAATGCCCAAAAGACGTCCTGTTTCGGCAAAAAAGACGTTGCAGGAGTTGACCATAGCGTGATAGACATCCTGTTCTCCGTGGAAGCCCATACACCACAGCTTCAGACCACCGGTGGTATAAACGCCGTCACAGCGGATGGAGGTATGGGTGGTGATCTTTTTCTCCTGGAGAGCCGCTGATGCCACCAGCGGCTTGAAGGTGGAGCCGGGTGTCAGGGCGCCCATGAACGCTCTGTCAAACAGCGGCACATCCTTGTTGGTAGCGAGCTTGGTGTAGTCGTCGTAGTATTTGGATAAGTCGTAGCTGGGATAGCAGGCGGCGCACAGGACAGAGAAATCCTTGACGTTCAGCACCACCACGGCGGCACCGCGGCAGTCAGAACCCATATTCTTGTCCTTGACCTCCTTGGAGTAATCGTTGGCCTCCTTGACGGCCTCTTTCAGGGCCTTCTGTGCCACCTTCTGCAGCTTTGAGTCAATCGTCAGATAGACGGAATTGCCGGGCTTGGTGCTTTGCGTATCCCGGAGCCGCACCTCCCCCTCGGAATTGACCTCGTATGTCTTGCTGCCGGCGGAACCGCGCAGACTGGTCTCATAGGCGGCTTCAATACCGCTTTTGCCAAGACGGTCGTTATAGGAATAGCCCTTGGATTTCAGTTCGCTGTACTCCTCCTGGGAGATCAGCCCCGTTACACCCACGATATGGGGTGCCGTGGTACCGTTGGTATAGGTGCGGATGGCGGTTGCTTCCACCGTTACGCCCTTGACGCTGTTCATGCGCTCGGCAATGACGGACATTGCATTGGCGCTGATGCCGTCCGCAAAGACATAAGGCTGTGTGCGGCTGTAGGAGGTACGGCTCATGCGGTAGCGGACACTGATGATATCACGCTGCTGCCGTGCTTTATAATCGGTGCAGTCATAACGGTCCACCAGCCGCAGCATACATTCCTCGGCAGTAGCGTAGGGGTTCATATTGAGATTCTGTTTGCTTTTCAGCTCCGTGATCTCACTCTGCTTTTCTTCATCAAAGTAATAGCCGCCGTTGTTGTCCATGAGGATGGGCAGCTCGTCGATCCACTCCTCACCGCAGTGCTCCAGGATATCCACCAGACGGACAATGGTCTCGTTGAGCTTGTCGTCAGGCATATACAGCTTATTGATGACCACCCGGTAGCCGGTGAGGTTGACGGCCAGTTCCACGCCGTTGACATCGAAGATCTCTCCCCGCAGGGCGTCTGTACTGACGGTATAGGTGGTGGAGGTGGTGGCGATGCGGTTATAATAGTTCGATTCTACCACCTGCCACTGGATGAGCCTTGCCAGCAGTACGGCGGTGATGACCAGGATGGTTGAGATCATGACGGCATATCGTGCCTTGAGGGGCTTTTTTTCCATTTCTCTGCACCTCCTGTGGGGGATGAGGCAGCTTACCGATGAATGTACATTCTTGTCATATCCGGTTCGCCGTCACCCTGAACCATGCAGTAAAATTCCCAGCCATAGCGTTCATAGAAGCCGGTGTGGTCGGTGACTAAATAGACGGGGCTGATCCCCTTCTGCCGGAGATCGTCCACAATCATGTTCAGCAGCTTGCCGGCGATTCCCTGACGGCGGTAGGCCTCTTCGGTGTAGACGGCACAGACATTCGGCGTGAGATCGGGTCTGTCGTGGAAGTCGTTTTCGATGACGCCCGCACCGCTCACGATGGTTTCTCCGTCCAGGCACAGGTACCAGCCCAGCTCGGTGTTCCCGTCCAGATAGTCGTTCATGCACTCCAGATACGCTTCTGTGGGCACGCCCCATTTGCTGTGGAACCACTCGGCGGCGCTGTCTCTGAGCGCCGGCATTTCTCTTAATGTGATATACTGATATTGTTTCATAACCTGTTTCCTCCTAATGTGTATTTTGTTATTTTGTTGAGTTTACATCCGTTTGCGGAAGGGGCAGGGGCATCCTGTGTTTACGGATGAATCAGCAGGGCGAGCTTTTTGCCCACCAGCACGCCAATCACGCAGGCAATCACGCTGAGTACGGCATAGAGGATCCCCAGGAACCATGAGCCCTTTTCCAGCAGTCCCAGCGTTTCCAGAGAGAAGGTGGAAAAGGTAGTAAAGCCGCCGCAGACCCCGGTTTTCCAGAAGAGCAGGGTATTCTGACCGGCAGTTTCCCTGCCGGTGAAGAGTCCCGCAATCAGGCCGATCAGCACAGCGCCGACCAGATTCGTCAGCAGGGTCAGAAAGGGAAAGGTGCTCTTCAGGGGGATCAGGCTGACGGCATAGCGGCCGGCAGCGCCCAATGCACCTCCCAGTGCAACATACAAAAAGCCCATGAGGATACCTTCCTTTCAGTTTTTCTTCCAATCCCGTTCTGATCTCAGGAACTGCCCGTCAGCAGCGGACGTCAGCTTTTGCCGAGACGCTTGTTCAGCAGCTTGTTCAAACCATAGAACAGCGGCACCAGAGCAAGGGTGTAGAGTATCCTTGACAGATAATGATGGAAGAAGAAATAACCGGCGTCGGCGTAACCTGCAAAGACATAGTAGAACAGGAATTGCAGGAAAATGATGAGCGGGATGACAATGAGCGCTTCGAGCATAGCGGTGAGCAGGCTGGTACGGATGTAGACCGAGTTGAGATTGCTGATGACGAAGCTCATCAGCAACAGCATAATGGCATAGAAGCCGATTGCCCCGCCGTAGGAGCAGTCGGCTAACAGACCGCAGATCACCGCAAAGATCATGGAAGGGACCGCGGGTTCAAAAATAGCGATGGAAAGAGCGAGCGGCAGCAGCAGAACGGCCTTGCCGCCGAAAAGCTCCGGCAGCAGATAGGGGGTGACCTGCCAGACGAGTGCCAGGATGATCTCCACACCATAGGCTGCATATTTGACGATACGGAATCGGTTCATAGTTTTTCCTCCGGGTCAGTGTTTGGAGCTTTCTTCCTTGCGGGAGGTTTCCTCGATGTCGCCGCGGCCGCTGAAATTGACCACAACGGCGACTGCCGAGACAGTCTTGATCTGCTCAAAGGGCTCGATGACAGCCACCGGCAGTCCGTTATAGCTGTCGCTGGAGAGCTCCCTGACCTTGCCGACCTTGAGATTCTTCGGAAAAATACCGCCGAAGCCGGAGGTGACCACGATATCATTCTCCGCAATTTTATGCTGCGCGGAGATATTGATCATCTGTGTGAGCCCCTCATCGCAGAGAACAGGGGTACCGCAGAGGATGCCGCCGTCGGAGGTTTTTTTGTCCAGGACGCCCACACCGGCGTCGGGAGAAAGGATGGTGGTAACCTTGCAGGAATGGGGCGCCACCTCACTGACCCAGCCTACCAGACCGTTATCGGTCATCACGGGGTCGTTGAGCTTCACGCTGTCGGCGCTGCCCTTATCGAGGGTAAAGCCGTAGAAATTCTCGTTGGGGTCCCTGCCGATCACCGTTGCCGGCACGACCGAGAAATCGGTGTTTTCCTTCCTGATCTCATAGAATCTGGCAAGCTCCTCGTTTTCCCGCTTGATGTCGTAGTATTCCACAAGCAGATCATTCAGGCGGCGGTTCTCCTGTTCCAGCCTGCTGACCTCCTCCCGGAGCTGTTCGTTCGATTTCGGGGGTGTGAGGGCATCGCCGGCTGAATAAGCACCGCCTGTGGCCACCTGCTGGATGGGGGTCAGGATAAAGCTCGTCATAAAATTATTCACATAGCTGTTGCCGGAGGACACCAGCGCCAGCACCAGCAGGAAAGCAAGCAGTACCATCAGCACCTTAAAGCCCTTTCCGGATAGAAAACCTTTCAACACACTCACCCCTCAGTGATCCATCGTTGTTTGAACATTCCGTCCCCGTCAGACAAGGTGCCGGCGGAGATGCCTTTCTTGTGTGAGAAAAAAGCGGCGGTTACATCATGGGTGACCGCCGCTTGGTAAATATGTATTGTCAGCGTTTGCCGCCCATACGGTCAAGCCGTCTGCCGGTGCCGTCCACCACACAGTCAAGAGGTCTTTCGGCCACATGAACGGGCATACCGGTCTCCTGGGCTACCAGCAGATCCAGTCCCCGCAGCATGGCGCCGCCGCCTGTGAGCATAATGCCGTTGTCGATGATATCGGCGGAAAGCTCGGGAGGCGTCTGTTCCAATGTGGTCTTGATGGCTTCGATGATGACCGAAAGCGGATCGGCCAGCGCGTCACGCACTTCGGAGGCGGTGATCACAACATCATTCGGCAGACCGTCCATCAGGTTCCTGCCCTTGATCTGGATACTGCCCTCATTCTCGTACGGATAGGCGGAGCCAAGCTTGATCTTGATATCCTCGGCAGTCCTCTCACCGATGAGCAGATTGTATTTCTTCTTGACGTACTGCATGATGGATTCGTCGAACTTATCGCCGGCCACTCTGACGGAGCAGGCTGTGACGATATCGTCCAGGGAGATGATGGCCACCTCCGACGTACCGCCGCCGATATCCACGACCATGCTGCCGGTAGGCTCCTCCACGGGAAGTCCGGAACCGATGGCAGCAGCCATGGGCTCCTCGATCAGCTCCACCTGCTTGGCGCCGGCCTGACGGACAGCGTCCTCAACGGCTCTTCTTTCCACCTCGGTACAGCCTGAGGGGATGCACACGATGACCCGCGGCTTGCTGAACGCAGAGGTCTTGATGACTCTGCGGATAAAGCGGTTCAGCATGGTGGCGGTGATGTCGAAATCAGCGATCACGCCGTCCTTGAGCGGTCTGACGGCTATGATAGAGCCGGGCGTTCTGCCGATCATTTCCTTTGCCTCCGTGCCGACAGCGAGTACACTGTCTGTTCTGACGTCTACGGCAACCACGGAAGGTTCTCTCATCACAATGCCCTTGTTTTTCATATAAACCAGCGTATTTGCTGTGCCAAGATCTATTCCGATATCCCTTGAAAACATCCTTCAATCCCTCTCCTTCGCTCAGGGCTTCCAACTCCCGGGCGTCAGTCTTGTCGTCTTAGTTCCTTTATGTATGATCTGCTGAGGCTTCATGTCCCGGGCAGATAACCAACATATATTATACCCCCTTGCGGCGGTAATCTCAACAAAAATATTGTCGGTTTTCTGACTTCTACTCTGCCATGAAAAATTCAAGGATTGCAAGAAGTTTTTTTGTATAATTATATGAAAAACAAAGATGTGTTTTGTCAGGTATTACAGTTTTCCGCTGGAGCCGAAGCCGCCTTCCCCGCGTTCGGTGCTGCTCAGCGCCGCAGCCTCGACAAATTCCGCAGCCGCCACCGGCATGATGACCATCTGTGCCACCCGCTCGCCGGGCTGGATGGTATAAGGTGTATCGGAGACGTTGCACAGTCCCACGCAGACCTCGCCGCGGTAATCGCTGTCCACTACGCCCACGCTGTTGGCAAGGGTGATGCCGTGTTTCACGCCCAGGCCGCTTCTGGCAAACAGGAACGCTGCCATTCCGCTGTCGGACAGTTCAATGGCAATGCCGGTGGGAATCTTTACCAGCTTACCGGGCTCCAGCGTGACAGGACTGTCAATGCAGGCATAGAGATCGGCACCGGCAGATCCTTCGGTGGCTCTCTGGGGGACCACCGCATGATCGTTCAACTTTTTGACTTTGACGATAGTTTTCATTTCCACATGACCTCTTTCACAAAAATATGGTTTTCCACATGAATTAACACCCGGAAAGGAGAGTTTTCCACTATTCCACACCCCGGTAGTATAATCCCCTGGTATACGGGTTGCTTCGACATTTTTCGCCGTTGAAAACTGAAAAGATTTCCCCAATTTCCACCGGGTTTTCAACACTCAGCCGCAGCACTTCAAAATCCAGCCCCAGAAGCTCCTGCTTTCTGTCGGCGAGCATCAGCGGTACCGCATTGAGGACCTCCGTACAAGCGCCGTAGCGGTGCAGGGGGAAGCTCATACCCTTCCGGTCACAGAGGGCGGATGACTGTGAATCACCGCCGGGGCAGTTTCGTGTCAGCATCAGGGGCAGACGGCCGCCGCTGATCATTCCCAGGGGCAGTTTTCCGCCCAGTGCCGCGATCTGTTCGAGAGTCATCTCAAAGGACAGCTCCACATCCAGCAGTCCCTGACGCTCCGCCCATTCCACGGAGGCGGTGTTGGTGATATTGAGACCGAAGCCGCCGTGGATATCCATTTCCAGGGACTTTGCCATCTCGACGGCGCCAATATTGGAAGCCAGCACCTCGTTGATGCCCAGGGTGCGGATATGCCGGAGCCGGTCATAGATACGGCGTTCGAGGCCGAACATCCCCCTGGGGATCTCCACCGCCACCGCAAAGCCCCTGTCCAGCAGGGAATTGAAGGCGTCGTCAGTAAGATTGAGGGGAACATAGATCAGTTCGCTGTCGAGAAAGGCATCGGGGACATTGCCGTTTGTACAGCGCACCCGGAAATATTTCGGAGGTGTTTTCTTCCGGGTGCCGGTCTGCGGAAGCGCATAGGTGCCGAAGGCTTCAGCGTCCCGGCGGCAGCGTTGTGTGAGCAGGCGGTCAAGGGCATCCCGGCGCAGGGCATTGAGCTGCGGCATGGGGAGAGACAAGCCCTCGTCCAGCGTGACTGTCGTACTGCGGGGGCAGAAGGGTGTGCCGCCGGTCTTTTGCAGACAGCCGGTGCACCGTTCCTCTGTGAGCGCCACCTTGAGTGCTTTTTCGGGTACCGAGCCTGTCACGGTGACGGTATGGCCGTCGTTGTCAGCCGCCGTCAGCACCGCAGGGCTGCCGCTGCGGATGGTCAGATCGGTATCCACAGGGATGCGCTGGTATTCGTCTCTGTACAGATTATGTATCGCACCATAGATTTTATTCGTCGCCGAGAGGACATCCTCTTTGGAGCGGATGCCGAACATCTCACGGCCGGTATGCCCGGTATAGTAGCCGTCCGTGAAGCCCGAGCGGGAGAAGACGGCTTCAAGCTTCCGGGAAAGCTCAGGATCCACTCTGCCGGTATCCAGACTCTGACGGCAGGCTGCCACCGCGGCGGCGGTATATTCGGGACGCTTCATACGCCCTTCAATCTTTGCCGAAGCGATGCCCATCTCCTGCAGCTCCCGCAGATAGGGCAGGAGGGAGCAGTCCTTGAGGCTCAGGTCATGTCCGGTACCGCCGCCCTCAACGGTAAAGGGCAGCCGGCAGGGCTGTGCACAGGCGCCGCGATTGCCGCTGCGGGAACCGAGCATGGCGCTGAAATAGCATTGCCCCGAGACACTCATACAGAGTGCGCCGTGGACGAATACCTCCAGTTCGATGGGACTTTTTGCGGCGATCTCTTCCAGCTCCCTGCGGCTCAGCTCCCTGGAGAGCACCACCCGCCGGAAGCCCATTTCCGCCAGAAGCTCTACGCCCCCCAGGGTGTGTACCGACATCTGTGTGGAGGCGTGCAGGCGCATCCCGGGGCAGGCCTGCCGCACCAGCGAAATCAGGCCGACATCCTGCATGATGAGCGCATCCACGGGAATACTACAAGCGTACTCGATCAGTTCCATAGCCTCCTGCAGTTCACGGTCGAACAGCAGGGTGTTGCAGGCCAGATAGACCCTCACACCCCTTGCGTGACAGTATTCTACCGCCTGGCGGAGCTGTTCCTTGTCAAAATTCTGTGCCGACGCCCTGGCGCTGAGTCTCCATGCGCCCAGATAGACGGCGTCCGCACCGCACCGTACCGCCGGGATGACGGATTCCGGTCCGCCGACGGGGGCTAAGATCTCCATGCTCATACCGTCACCTCCGACGCTTCCTCGTTCCGTTTTTCTTCCGCCGCCTCCTCGTTGTCAGACACGGTAACGGCTCTTCGCGGCAGCCGTACCGCCGGAGAGATCGGTTCGTTTTCATTGATGGTGGGACTCTGCTCCGAAAGACGGCGGCGGAGTGTTTCGATATCACTCCGGAGCTTTGCAATCTCTTTGCTGAGCTCACTGTTTTTGAGTCCCTCCCGCACGATATCCTCCAGATAGGCAGTAAGCTGTTTCTTGAGCAGCTCGATATCCTTCTCACGCTTGTGGATCTCGTCACGGTAGTTGACGGCCGTGAGGATCGCCGCAGCCGTCACGGAGATCCTTCCCGACCCGCACATACTGCGGATACTGCTGTCCACATCCTTTGCCAGCTGACGGGAATACTCCTCGTCCTCCGACGACAGCACGGTGAACCGGTTATCCGCAACCGTAATGGTGATTTTCTTTTTCTCGTTTGTGTTCTCTGCCAATTCCGACACTCCTTTGTCCGGCGAACGGTTGATTGATTTTATTATAGTACATTCCGTCCGAATAGAAAAGGTTTTTTGACCACATTCCCGAAAAAACCTGAGGGGATAGTTCTTTTTTTGAAATCATTCGGCGTATTTTGTGTTAAATCTGCTGAAATTAACAACTTTAAACTGTCAGAGAGGACGATATTTGAGTAAAATACAAAAAATATTTTGGTTTTTGGTTGAAAAATGAGGAAGAATACGGTATAATAATCTTCGAGTTGTTTCAAAGACAGCTTTTTTCACCACCGCAATTTTAGAGAGGGGTATCAATATGTCAAAATCCAAGCTGACGCCGAGCGAAGCAAGAGAGCTGATTATTGCAAAGCTTTCTCATAATTTCGGCGTAACTCCTGCAGACGCCACCGATGAGCATTACTATAAGGCAGTGGCACTGGTGCTGCGGGATATTATGCGTATGCAGCATAAGAAATTCACTTCCGAGTCTGTGAAGCAGGATGCCAAGACAGTGTATTATCTGTGTATGGAGTTCCTCATGGGCCGTTCCCTGAAGAATAATCTGTATAATCTGGGTCTGGAAGAGACTATGACAAAGGCTCTGCAGAGCCTGGATATCAAGATCGACAATATCTACGAGTGCGAGCCGGACGCAGGTCTGGGCAACGGCGGTCTGGGAAGACTGGCAGCCTGCTTCCTTGACGGTCTGGCTACACAGAACTACTCCGCCATGGGCTATTCCCTGCGTTATGAGTTCGGTATCTTCCGTCAGAAGCTGGTGGACGGCTGGCAGACCGAGCTTCCCGATTTCTGGCTCCCCGGCGGCTCCATCTGGCTGCAGCCCCATCCTGAGAAGTCCATCCCCGTCTATTTCGACGGCCACATCAAGGAGAACTGGGACGGTGAGCACCATTCCATCGAGCTGGAAAATCCCACCAAGGTTATCGCAACTCCCTATGATATGCTTGTCCCCGGAGACGGCGGCGAGGGTATCAGCAGACTGCGCCTGTGGGCAGCTACCTCCGATAACTTCGATATGAAGCTCTTCAACTCCGGCGACTACGTTCGTGCCATGGAGCAGAAGGCACTGGCTGAGAGCATCACGAGAGTCCTCTATCCCGAGGATAACCACTCCGAGGGTAAGAGCCTTCGTCTGAGCCAGCAGTATTTCCTGGTGTCCGCAACCATCCAGGATATCATCCAGCGTCACCTGAGAAATTACAGCACCCTGGATAACCTGCCCGACGTGGTTGCCATCCATCTGAACGACACCCATCCTGTGCTGGCAATCCCCGAGCTGATGCGTATCATGCTTGACGAATGCGGCTATGACTGGGACCAGTCCTGGGATATCGTTACCAGGACCATTGCCTATACCAACCACACCGTGATGAGCGAGGCACTGGAGTGCTGGCAGGTTGAACTGTTCCAGAGGAGACTGCCCCGTATCTATCAGATCGTGGAAGAGATCAACCGCCGCTTCTGTGAGAAAATGAACCAGCAGGGCGTTGAGGGCTGGCGGATCAGCAAGATGGCTGTCATCAATGACGGCATCGTGAGAATGGCAAACCTGGCCGTGATTGCCAGCCATTCCGTTAACGGTGTTTCCAAGCTCCACAGCGAGATCCTCAAGGATTCCGTATTCCATGATTTCTATACCGTCACCCCCGAGAAGTTCAAGAACGTGACCAACGGTATTGCACACAGACGCTGGCTCAACCAGTCCAACCCCGGTCTTGCCCGTCTGATCACCGAGCTTATCGGCGATCAGTTCACCAAGGATGCCGATGCTCTTGAAGGACTGATGGCCTACAAGAACGATACAGCTGTCCTGGAAAAGCTCGCCGCCATCAAAAAGGAAAACAAGGAGCGCATGGCCAAGTATATCAAGGATAACAACGGCATCATTGTGGATACCGATTCTATCTTTGACGTACAGGTGAAGCGCCTGCATGAATATAAGCGGCAGCTGCTCAATGCGCTGCATATCTACAGCACCTATCAGTGGCTGCGTGAGAACCCCGGCGCCGATTATCAGCCCAAGACCTATATCTTCGGCGCAAAGGCTGCTCCCGGCTACTATTTCGCCAAGCAGATCATTCAGTTCATCGTGGAGCTTGCCAACAAGATCAACAATGATCCCCGTGTCAACAAGAAGCTCAAGGTCGTCTATCTGGAGGACTACCGTGTCTCCGTGGCGGAGAAGCTCATTCCCGCTGCCGAGATCAGCGAACAGATTTCTCTTGCCGGCACAGAGGCTTCCGGTACCAGCAACATGAAGTTTATGATCAACGGTGCTGTTACCCTGGGCACGCTCGACGGCGCAAATGTGGAGATTCACGAGGTTGTGGGCGACGACAACGCCTTTATCTTCGGTATGACCACACCCGAGGTCAATCAGCTGCTCAAACAGGGCTACTATCCGTCCGTTCCCTACAATAACAACCACATTATCAGAAGTGCGGTGGACGGCATCCGTTCCGAGTTCGGCTATCGTTTTGAGGATATCTTCGTATCCCTCTCCACCAAGGACCCCTACATGGTACTGGCTGACTTTGCCGACTACTCCACCACCCAGCAGAAGGCATCCCGTATTTACCTTGACACCCAGACATGGAACAGAATGTCCCTTGTCAACATTGCCAAGGCAGGACGTTTTGCATCCGACCGTTCCATCCGCGATTACGCCGAGACAATCTGGGGCAACAGACCCGTCAAGCTCTCCTGATCGCTTTCTACGGAATCGCAGACATCTACACAGGCACGATTACCTATCCGGTAACCGTGCCTTTTTGGTTTGGTTTGCCCGAAATGGGCAGTAACTTGGCAGTGAAAGTCCGCTACACGCATGGCAGTAGGAAGTGTTAGCTGAGGGCAAGGGTG
>ONEU01000155.1 GCA_900316925.1 uncultured Eubacteriales bacterium | reverse complement strand
ACCGCATCGATCAATAATTTCAGCTCTGCAGTATCAAAGTCGCGCTCGATATAGTTGTACTGATTTTGCGAGGATCTGACAGCCTGGGCATTGACTGACGCCTGATAGCCTGCCCATCTCTGGAAGAAGCCTGCCTCTGCGCCGCTGGCCTTGATGGTCTCGATCATTTCCACACCGGCAACCGTCGTTGCGGCAAGCATCGCACTGTCACGCTGCTTTACTCTTGTGATATTGATGCGTTTTTTGGAGATAATCCTCGAAACAATGATATTCAGCACCAGGGTACTGATGCCGATCGCCGTCAGGACAATACTCTGACTGACCATCAGCACAAAATAGAAGATCATCATGATGGTATTGAGCACAAGGGGCACAAACGTCACGATCAAGGAATTGGCAATGTTCGCATTGGTCCTCTGACGGGACTGGATATCGCCGGCCATCCGCTGGCCAAAGAATACCATCGGCAGGTGCAGCACCTTCCACATATAGGTCGTATTGCCGATAACGGACATTTTGCCGTTGATTTTCAGGCTGTAGATGGTCTGTGCCCATCGGACGATGATTTGCAGCAGCGCCAGCACCGCCATCATCCCTATAAACGGATACAGCCATTCTCTGTTTATTCCGGTGAGCAGCCTGTCCATGAATATCTTGGTCATAACCGGATCGACAACACCGAACAGCGAGCTGATGATCGTGGTGAGGACCACGAACGCCACCGCCGCACCGGCACCAATCAGCCGTTTTCTGGCAAATGCAACGGTGCTTTTCCGTTTGCCCCCGGGTTCAAAATTCTCACCGGGCGTGATATTCAGCGTGATCCCGGTAAAGGACCTGCTAAATTCCTCCGGCCCCACCTTGATGAAGCCCTTGGCCGGGTCGTTGATGCAGGCATACTTTCCCTTGAAACCGTTCAGCACCACAAAGTGGCAGAAATTCCAATGGATGATACACGGGAATTTTCCCTTTTTTCGTAGTATCTCCGGTGTACGGCTGAAAGCCTGTACCTTGAAGCCGTAGCTTTTGGCGGCTCTGGACATATTTCTGGCATTGGAACCGTCACGGGACACGCCGCAGTCGGCTCTGACCTGTTCCAGGGGGACCCATTTTCCGTAGTACGCCATTACCATTGCAAGACACGCTGCGCCGCATTCCAGCGCCTCCAGCTGCATGATCACGGGAACCTTTGCCGCCCCCTTGGTGACGGTCGGTCTGATTGTTGTATGACTCATCTGCTTTCCCCTTAATTCAACAGGAACTGTACCGGATGGATACTCTCGGTAACGATCCTGACATCATATTTCCCGTCCGGCCTGCTGACCGGTGCATAGGCCACAGACCTGCCGTACTCGTCCTTTTCAACGCTGGAAACTGCATATTCATCCTCTCCGATACGCACCGTCATGCCCGAAGCCAGCTCCTTTCCGGTATTTTCCGTCACCATGATCACCGCCTGGCCGTCCTTGACCTCTGCCACGCCATAGGCAAGGGTCTCCAGTGTGCCGACGGTGCTCCACACCAACAGCCCTCCCAGCAGGATGATGACCGCTGCCAGCAGCGTCCATATCCCCGGGTTGGTTACCTTTAGATAATCGGTAAGCTGATCGGGGGTCCTGATATGTTCAAGGGCTTTTTTTCTGAAAACGCCTGATGCTTGTTCCGTCATATTGTCCTCCTTAAAAACGACAAAAGCGAAAAACCTTTCCGCATAGAATCGCATCAGGTTTTTCGTTATTTGTCAGGATCTATTCCTCTGTTACGTCCGGTTCCTCCATGGCAGTAAGATTCCGCCACCCGCTCATGGCATTCACGCATTTCTCATACCAGCCGTTTTCATAAAACAGGCATTTTGTCAGATCGGAACCCCTTCTGTCACCGGTGAACAGCAGCCCCAGCGCAGGACAGCCGCCGCTGCACCATCTGAAATAGCTGCACTCATCGCATTTTTTATTTACCTTGCGGAATTTGTACAGGTTTGTACATACCTCCGATAAATAATCGCTTTCCGTCAGAAGTGCCTTCAGCGTGGTCTCCCCCAGATTTCCAAGGTGTATCCCGTGTTCCTCGTAGTATCCCGACATCTGTAAGCAGGGGACGACATCCTTGCCTGACGTGACCCCGATCATCCCGCGGTTACCCTTGCAGACGGGATCAGTCGGCTTATACCTGCCGCCCGGACACAGAACCGCTTTCAGACCGTAGCTTCTGCTCATGGGAAACAGCTCCATAAACTGCCATGCGATCATATCCATCCTCATTCCGCTGTCCTTATACTTTGAAAGGAAGTCCAGCATTTCGCCGTAGTATTCTTCGATCCCCAGACAACTGTCCGGAGCATTGTGCAGCCACCTTGCAACCTCCGTGGTGCGAATGAGCCGCATCGCAGCAACACCCATGCCGTCCAATAATTCGGCTGTGGGAAAGAGAACGTGCAGATTGCGCCGGTGCACCTGTGTCTGCGCCATTACGCTGAAGCCGTTTTTTACACACAGCTCCATTGCCGCCAGGGTCCGCGTCTCTGCCCCCTTTTTGTTCCTCATCCAGTCGTGGCAGCCGATGCCGTCAAAGGAAATCTTCATCAGCTGTCTGCAGCCCACGGAAGAAAACTCGTCCAGTATTTCCTGCGTCAGAAAATAACCGTTGGTGTTCAGCTCCTCTACGAACATATCCCGCTTGTATATCTCACGGATCAGATCCATGAATCCCGGGTGGAGCATCGGCTCTCCGCCGGTGACGGTGAAAGCATGAATCCCGCAGTCCTTTGCCTGTCTTAGCAGATCTACCGCATCCTCATAGCTCCACTCGGTCATCAGCGGCGCATTATCCGCAGCATTGAAGCAGTGCAGGCAGTTATAATTGCACTTTCCCGTAATCATAAAGTTCATTTTCGGGAAATAGCGGTGGTCATAGCTTTTGTGCCGCGACCATAAGCCCGGTTCTTCCCCCGGCCTGCATTTCCCGATCAGCCCGCGAAGCTCCAGCTCATGCGTCAGGCTGCTCTCCGGAATATCGTGCCCGCCGTCGCAGAGCAGGAGAAGGTCAAATTCCTCCCTGGTCAGTCCCTTGGCATAGGGATCGCCCCTGCGGTAATAGGCTCTCGGCACGAACTTCCAGCTTCGCAGAGCTATGTTATCATTTAATCTGTAATACATCTCTTATTCCTGTGCTGATTGTGTGCAGCTCCATCATGGTCTGCACACTCAGGCTTTTCTGCAGCATTTACCGTCTGTCGTACACGGCAATAACCTGTGGGTCATGTCTCAATATAACCGACGCTTTCAAAATAAGTACCATGATCCCCCCACACGTTGTAGGCTTTTCCTCTGGAGGTATAAAGGGTAGCAGCATAAATATACATTTTGCAGTCCCCGTTATTGCAATATAGCAAGGGTACATCTGACTGCGAAAAGAAGTACAGCTGCTGACCGCAAGTGGGACAGAACTTGCCTTCTACAAGATCGCCCCTCTTCCGTCCGGAACCGCAGCCGCCGGACACAGCCTGCAGAGCTTCCTCGGACAGTTCCGTATCGTTCTCCGCAGCAAGCTCCATCAGCTCTTCCGTTGTGTGACACGTCCTTGCTTTCTCCTGCAGTTCGGGTGAAAGCCCGCTGATATACTTTTCAAGATCTTCGTTTTTCATTTCCATACCCTCCACAGCATTACTGTTGACCGGCTGTTTTTCATGCAAATCCGCTCATCCTTGTGGGGTGCCGTCAGCCGAAGAGCGTTTGATGGTGTCAATAATCACATAAGGATGCAGATAGCTTCCGTGATCCTCCCACAGAACGTAACGGGTATAGCCGTTGCTATCGGGTTTGGCACAAACATACCTCTCGCAGGAAGTATTATTACAATAAAGCAGCACTTCTCCCAAATCACTGAAGAAATACAGCTGCCCACCGCAAAGCGGACACACCTTTCCTTTTACGGGGTCCCCCTTGGACATACCGCAGCCGCCGGATACCGCCTGCAAAGCGTCCTCGGACAGCTCAACGTCATTTTCCGCGGCAAGTGCCAGCAGTTCTTCCTTTGTCTGACAGGCCTTTGCCTTCTCCTGCAGTTCCGGTGAAAGCTCGCTGATGTACTTTTCAATGCTTTCGTTTTTCATGGTGAAACCTCCTTGAATCTGTTTTCTGTTTCTTCTTTTCAAAATTCCGCCTTTCTGCTGCGGCACGATGCCCTTTCCGGAACCTTCAGCTCCGATTATGACATGGCATTGCAGATGAGCGCTCGTTGGGCCGTCTCTTTCGTATGATTTACTCATATTTTATACCTGAACGTGATGTTAATTTCAAGCAAATGATTAGAGTTTATCCACAAAAAAACTCTGTGATCTTTAAAAAATATAATAAAACTTGATAAAAGTCTGATGCTTTTGGCTGCTTTGTATGATATAATAAAACCAGATCTACACCGGGCGAAAAACAGCAACGCCTCTTTGAGGTACGAACGCAGCCATGGAATGTATGGAGGATGGTTTAATTATGTCGGATTCACACCAGAAACCAAAAAAGAAGAACCGCAGACTGCTCCTGGAGGTGAGTATCGTCACCTTTATCCTGTTTTTATTGTCGATGACAGTGCTCAGCATTTTCTCTGTCCGCAATTCTTACGATTTTTATTACAAAACTAAAACCGAAAATATGACCCGCAACGTCAATATGATCCGGAATGTGACGGATGATCCGATCATCTTCCTCTGGCTTCTGGATTACCTCCGCAGCCATGAGATCGACTACGACTACCTGGCGTCCTATGAACGTGAGTGGCGGCAGGATGGCAATGCAGCCCTGGTAAAAATCAGCCTGGAACTGCCCTCTCCCGAAAGCACGGAAGAGATCAATCGTTTATTATCACCGGATGAACAGAAGGCGCTGGCTTACTGGTATCAGAACCAGATGTTCCAGATCATCGGCTATCAGTTGACAGATAATGACTACGATGAAATTTACATGATCGATGTCACCGGGGAGCATTTCGGCTATTCCTATTTTATCACTGAGAATGATGACATTGCCGGATATGTCCGTGACAACGAGATGATCCGGCAAGCCATTCACACCGGCTGTGACGGTGTATTCGGTGAAACCGTATTTGAGATGAGCCGGGGCAGCGAAATGATCCTCACCGGCTGTCTGCCGATCTATGAAAACGGTGCAGCCAGGGCGGTGATCCTTGTACAGTATAACTGCAGCGACTATGCCGCAAAGCAGACGGGCACCATCCTTACAATGATCCTCATCGGTGTGATTGCCCTGCTGATTACGGACACCCTGTTGATGCTGTTTATTTACAGAAGGGTGACCAGACCGCTCTCGGCCGTCAAAAGCGCCGTGGTTTCCTACAAAACCGACAAGGACAGCGGGAAGACATCCGAGGAACTGCAGAAGATCAAGGCGCGCAACGAGGTGGGAGTACTTGCCGACAGCTTCTCCGGGATGACGCAGGAGCTTGACAGCTATATGTCCGAAAACCTTCGTCTGACTGCCGAAAGGGAGCGCATTGCCGCAGAACTGGAGCTTGCCGCAAAGATACAGCTTGATATGCTCCCGACAGGCTTCCCGGAGCACAGCAAATTTGAACTGTTCGCCTCCATGACTCCCGCCAGAGAGGTGGGCGGGGACTTTTACGATTACTTCATGGCAGATGATGACCACCTATGCCTGGTCATTGCGGATGTTTCCGGCAAAGGAATGCCGGCGGCTCTGTTTATGATGAAGTCCAAGCAGATCATCAAGGAAATCGCTCTCTCCGGCGGCACACCCGAACAGATTCTCGCAAAAGCAAACAACGCCCTTTGCGAGGACAATTCCAGGATGATGTTCGTGACCGTCTGGCTGGGCATCCTGGAGCTCAGTACCGGCAAACTGTCTGCTGCCAATGCGGGACATGAATACCCGGTTGTCCGGCAGCCCGGCGAGGAATTCCGACTCCTGAAGGATCAGCACGGAACCGCTCTTGGACTGTTCCCCCAGAATACCTACAATGGCTATGAGCTTCCGATGAAAAAGGGCAGCACGCTTTTCGTCTATACCGACGGGGTGGATGAGGCTTTCAATTCAGAAAGAAAGATGTTCAAAACGGACCGGCTGCTTTCAGCGCTGAACGGCTCCGTCTCTCCGGATCCCCGAACGCTGACAGCGGATGTGCGGAAAGCCATTGACGACTTTATCGGGGACGTTCCCCCCTCGGATGATATCACGATGCTTTGTATCCGGATGAAATAAGTGTGACCTGTCACCGTCTGTCCGTGAAAAAAGGCCGACCGTTTACGGCTGTAAACGATCGGTCTTCTGTTTGTGCGGCGGATCACGTCCGTCAGATTTCCTTCCAGGCACCGCTTTTTTCAAAAAGGGCGAGAACGTCCTTGTCAAGGCTGCCCTCATCCGCCATGCTGTGAAGGATCTGCAGCGCTTTATCCGGGGGGATAGGCTTTTTATAGGGTCTGTCCTTTGCCGTCAGGGCTTCATAGATATCCAGGATCGTCAGCAGACGGACCTCCCGGGAAATCATCTCCCCCTCCTCATGGTCAGGGTAGCCCCTGCCGTTCAGCAGCTCATGGTGCGCGCTTGCCCATTCACGCACCACGATGTATTCGTCCGGGAAATCAATTTTATCCAGGATCTTCCTCGTTACCAGCACATGACTCTGCATCACGGTTCTTTCTTCATCGGTCAGGGTCCCCCGCTTGATGGAAAGACACGTCAGCTCATCCTCTGTCAGAACGGACGTCTGCGTCCGGTCCTCCTCGGTGTACTGCTGCTCCGAGAGCTCCCGGATCATCCGGTGATCGTCCTCGGAAAGAAACCCCGACGTATTGATCCGGCGGATCGCCCGGAGCCACGATTCCCGCTGCTCTTCACGGCGCTCCCATTCCTGCCGGCTGATACTTCCTTCCAATAATGCGATCCGGTCCAGCAGGTGCATCCGCCGGAACCGTTCCTCAATCTGCCCCAACCTGCTTCCAAGCCTGGTCGCTTTGTCCATGACCTCCAGCGGTACGGACAGCTTTCCCACGTCATGCAGCCATACACTCATCAGAAATGCGTGTGTCTTCTGGCTGTCGAATTTCCACGGATCATCCGTCTGCTCCAGCCATTCAATGAACCGTTCCCCTATCCTGACCATGTTCCGGGTATGATTGCCGCTGTAACGGGAACGCTCGT
Source organism: uncultured Eubacteriales bacterium (assembly GCA_900316925.1). Taxonomy (GTDB): domain Bacteria; phylum Bacillota; class Clostridia; order Oscillospirales; family Acutalibacteraceae; genus UBA1213. The sequence continues at coordinate 14,406 of ONEU01000155.1, read as the reverse complement.
CGATTGCCACGGAAAGCGCCTGGATCAGCGAATCCATCAGGGTAATGAGCTTCTCCATGTACCGCTTTTTCATCGAAACCAGATTTGTCATATCGTTGAGAATAATGATGAGCGCGATCTTCCGGTACTCGTCCTTCAGGAAGGACGTCATCATATAGATCGTCTTTTCACCCGAAGCGGCATAGTACGGCACAAGATTATAATGCGTGACGGACAGATCATGGATCGCATCCACCACCGTCTGATTAAACCTGTCGTTCCTGTCGTCATCCAAAAACAGCATCCCGAATTTCTCGCTCGACATTTCCGTTTCGCTCTTTTCCAGAATATCAACGGCTGCCTGGTTGAAGTATTGGATCGTTCCGTCCAGCCCGACAATCAAAACTCCTTCTGACATATCTCTGAGGATACTCTTCTGTATCAGATCGCTTTGTTTATCCATGTCAGTGATCACTCCGTCATTCGTTTATTACCGCCCCTTCCTTGCGGTGAGTCTCCCACAGGCTCTTGCGGACGGTCAGACTATTCTTCCCGTCCATGTACTTTCTGACCGGGAACCCCCCGGACCGCCGATGGGACGTTTCTCCGGGGAGAGGGGCAGATCCCCTTTGTTTTTGTAACTATCATACAATAACCCTTCCCGAAAATCAACAGAAGCAAGGTGATTTTTGTGCAATTGCTGCAAATCGCTGTTATTTCCGCGCCTGTTTTTATGGATTAAGCAATAGACAAATCCGGCGTTTTATGGTATGATTTTCGTTATAAGATAATCATCAGCCGTGCTGCGGTTTTCAGCAGACACGCCCTTTATCTTTCATACCATCCCCCACGGAAATCAATGCTGAAAAATCCTTGCCTGACAGTCCCTGCCCATTCTTTGTCAACAACGATGTGAAGTTCGTGTTTATCGGTTGCTGCAAGGCTTCTCTCTCAGCGAATTTCGGAAAAAGGGGGGCGGAGAAAACCTTTTTTCGCCGGAAAAAGGTTTTCCCGGTAACCGGCAGGTCAAAACGGATTTCCGTGGCCATCCCCGGATGCACTTTGACAAATCAATCCCGGATTTACCCAGGATGCAGCATTACCGGTAATACCGGTTTACAATGACGGATTGTCGGTCCCGTATACCGGGCCGCCGGACATCGTTCCGGCACGGTATTTCGTTCCGTGATCCTGAGTTGGAAACCGTTGTATTATAGATCAACAAAATGGAGGTTTTTGTATGGAACTCAAGAAGGCATTATCCCTTGCACTGACCATGTGCATGGGGGCTTCTGTGCTTAGTGCCGGTGCGGTTTCCGCATCTGCCGTGACGGGCGGGTGGTATTTTTCCGATGTTGCCGCGGTCAATGTGACCGATTCGGAAAAGGCTGCTCTTGCAGAAGCTTTGGAAAACGGCTATAATGGCCTGAACAATTTTGAAGCTACGGATGTCATTGCTTCACAGGTAGTTTCCGGCACCAATTCCGCTTTTCTGTGCAAGGAAACTCCCGCCGAACAGGATGATCCCACCAACTGGAGCATCGTAACGGTTTATTCCGGTGCTGAAGGCAGCTATACTCTCAAGCGTATTGAGACGATTGACCCGTCGGATATCAAAACCACCGACCAGCTTCCCAATACCATGGGGGGTGCCTGGTACGCCAACGGCAAGGAAACAGGTGTTGAGATATCTCCGGCAGTACAGACCGCTCTTGACGGAAACGTGGGGATGGCTATCGTGCCCACCGCTGTTCTCGCCGAGCAGGTTGTCACCGGCAAGAATTACCGTATCCTCGCATACGGCACTCTCGTTACCGCAGAACCCAGAACCGATCTCTATGTAGTGGATGTCTATGAAGGTCTGGACGGTACCGCCGAGATCACTGACGTTGCCGCATTTGACATTCTGGCATATTGCACCGTCGATGAGGATGATCCCACCAAACCGGTTGGGCCGGAACCCATTGAAGGCGGCTGGCATTTCTCTGACGTTGCCGCTGACAATGTTTCTGCCGAGGCAAAGGCCGTTCTGGAAGAAACCCTGAAAAACAGCTACAATGGTCTGAGCACTTTTGAAGCAACCGATATCATTGCTACTCAGGTCATTGCCGGCACCAATTACGCTTATCTCTGCAAGGAAACCCCCGCAGGCAAAGACGCTCCCACCAACTGGAGCATCATCACCCTGTTTACCGACCTCTCCGGCAATACGACTCTGGTTCATATCGAAACCGTCGATCCCGCCGCCCTCAAGACTCTCGAGAGTGTTCCCACTTCTCCTATAGCCGGCGGATGGGTCGCTGAAGGCAAAGAGACCGGCGCCGTTCTTCCCGAGGCCGTACAGACGGCTCTCAGCTCCAACGTCGGACTGAGCCTTGTTCCCACAGCCGTTCTTGCCGAGCAGGTTATTGCAGGCATGAATTACCGCATCCTTGCTTACGGTACACTCGTCACCGCCGAGCCCAGAACCGATCTCTATGTGGTAGAGGTTTTTGCAGGTCTTGACGGTACCGCACAGATCACCAGCATCTCTGCTTTTGACATCACCGCTTATTGCTCCGCTTCCACTGATCCCTCCGGCGATCAGAGCAGCGAGACCTCCGAGGAAACCTCCAAGGAAACCTCCAAGGAGTCCACTCCTGCTTCAAGTCAGCCCAGTGTAACACCGAGCATCCCCGCTCCGTCAACAGGTGACAACAGCTTTGCAGTGATCCTTACCCTGCTTGCTGTTCTTGCCGTGGGTGCCGTGATCTCCGTGACAGTACGCTCCAGGAAAGCAGATCGCTCCTGATCCTCCTTTCCCCTCATAGAGCATCCTACTGACCCATCTGAGCCGGCAGGATATTCGCAGTCAAGTGTGAATATCCTGCCGGCTCTCTTTTTTTGGCTTCCCGGTATCCGCCCCTGACGGCTGCGGCTTTTCCGATGATTGGCAGATAATCATCCTTCATAGCAGACAAGACCTCCCCGGAGCATCATTGCTCACGGGGAGGTCTTGTCTTTGGAAACGGTATCACACTTCCGTCACATGGAAGCGAGAATGGCTCTAAGAGCCTGTTCATTGGGAATAATAACGCCTCTTAACAGCTTTTCCATCACCGCAGGGGCATAACGGGCTGCCTTATCCGGATCATGTGCAACCGTCAGACATACATTCAGCGCATAAACCAGACCGAGCTTTTTAAATAATCCCTCCAACTCTGCGGGATCGGTAATACCGGTATACATTGAGAAGAACATCTGACCGGCTCTGACGATCATATCGGCGGGCATCCCCACGCTTTTTTCAATCACCTCGGGCGTGCTCCGGGGTGCAGAAATCATATCACGGAAAATTCCTACCAGATCATACATGGTCGGTCCTGTTGTGACCTCCGGCATATCAATCAGCAGCAGCTCACCGTTCTGGATCATAATATTGCCGGGGTGCAGATCGTTATGAATGATCGTATCCTTGTCGGGCATACAGTCGATCAGGCTGTCCAGCAGCTGCAGCTCTTCTGCGCTGCACCACTCCTTCAGGGCAGGCACTCTCTGATGGAGCACCTCCTTGATATTGGTGAACGAACCGTCGGAAATATGCGTACTATGCAGGGTCTTCGCAAGCTGGACGTGCTTGGCCACATATTCCTGCAGCTTTTCGGGATTGTCCCTCATTGTATGACCGAGCGTATCGGATTTTATCATCTCAAACACCAGCCCATAGCTGTCTCCGCATTTGACCGTATCTTACGCAATAACCGACGGAATCCCGTTGATAAACGCCGTTTTGGCAAACTCTCTCTCCTTCTCGACCTGCTCATACGGAATCTTGGGGGTGTATACCTTTACAATGGTGTCCTCATCCAGTCGGTAGACGCTGCCGTTGCCGCCCTGACCGATCAATTCACACCCGTCAACCGATACCTCACGGATGGCCTTCCTGACATTAAGGATGTTCGTAAATCCCGTCATCTCAAAAATATCATAGACCTCACTGCTGACATTGACGACCGTCACCTCACCGACCTCCTTGGTCAGCTTCAGCAGAACACGCAGTCCTGCCGAGGAGATATATTCCAGCTCCGAAGCGTCAATTTCCGTTGGTCTTGCCTCCATCACCGCCTGCTCGATTGTATTTGCGTTTGAAGAATCTATTCTTCCTTGCAGCTTGTACATTTCTTTACCTCCGTTAATCTTGTTTGATGGGTAGATGAACCGCTCATCTCCAGGATACAATAAACGCGCTGTTGTGCTAACGATATATGAATACCTTCATTATAGTCAATCTTTCCACGGATTTCAAGTATCCGGAAGTATCTTTTTAATTATTATACTCAATTATCAATCAAACAGAGGAGTTTTTTTATAAATTTCAACGAAAATGTTGTCCGGTTTTCTTGTATTTCTTTGTCAATGATGTTAAAATGGTGAGGTAAGGTGTGTCGCCAGGACGGAAGGGAGAAAAAGCTCCTTCAACCGTTATGACGGGACATCCCCGTATACGGAAACACAGGATTTCGTGTATGCAGATTATTTTTTCCAATCGAGAGGAGAACCATTATGAACATCCAGAAAACAGTAAAAGGCACCGCACTCACCATCAGCATCTCCGGCAGAATTGATACCACCACCGCGCCGGCGCTGGAACAGGAGCTCAAAAGCAGCCTTGACGGCTGTACGGAGCTCACCTTTGATTTTGCGGAGGTTGCCTACATCTCTTCCGCAGGACTGAGAGTCTTGCTCTCGGCACAGAAGACCATGAACAAACAGGGCAGCATGAAGCTGAAAAACGCAAATTCAAGTATTATGGATATATTTGAAGTGACAGGCTTTACGGAGATACTGACCATTGAGTAAGATGATGAAAGAATTAACCATAAGCGCCACGAAAGAAAACCTTTATTCTGTCCTTGCATTGATCGATGAGCAGCTGGAGCTCATCGGATGTCCCATGAAGGCACAAATGCAGCTCGATATTGCCGTTGAAGAAATCTTCGTGAATATCGCAAGCTATGCCTATCCGGACGGTAACGGAACGGCTGTTGTCCGGGTAGAGGTACAGCCCGATCCGCCAACAGCCGTTATCACCTTTATTGACAGCGGTACGCCTTATAACCCGCTTGCCAAGACCGATCCGGATATCACGCTGACCGCAGCGGAACGTCAGATCGGCGGTCTGGGCATCTTTATGGTGAAAAAGAGCATGGACGACGTGAAATACACCTATGCCGACGGCTGTAATATTCTCACTTTGAAAAAAGGATGGTAATCAGATGATAAAAAAGTTTGGTCTCACGTTCGGAGGATTACAGCAGAAAATCCTTAACCTGGTGCTGGTCTTTATTTTAGCCATCATGGCAGTTGTTGTGGCGGTGTCCGTGTACCTGTCAAACACTCTGACAAAGGTGGTGGATAAATCCTCCGAGGATCAGAAAAGTGCCATCACCAGGATCAGCGGAGAAACCATGTCCAAAATACTGGATTCCACCATGACACAGACCACCTCTATGCAGGCATTTATTGCCGACAACATTTTTTCGGAGGTCCGCGGCAATGTCATGGGACTGAAAGAATATGCGGAATACCTTTATACTCATCCGGATGAATACCAGGACAAGCCGGTGTATGACCCGAAACCGGAAAATGACGGAAAAACGTCTGTCCAGCTCCAGCACGAGGCGGCCGTCAATCCGGCGGACGATCCACACCTCGGACTTGCTGCCAACATGAGCGAGCTGATGCTGGCAATGTACGAAAATTCCAAAGTGCTGAATTCCTGCTTTATCGCCACGGTTGACGGTAATATTATCTTCGTGGACGACCGTGCAGGCGCTAACTTTGATGCCGACGGCAAGCTGCAGACATTTGAGGTCCGCCAGAGACCCTGGTACACCGGCGCCAAAGACACCGGCGATCTGTATTTTACCGGCATTGAGCTTGACGCATTTACTAATATCCCCGGCCTTGTCTGCTCTGCCCCCGTATATGCCGACGGCAAGCTGGTGGCCGTTGTGGGTGCCGATATCTTCCTTTACCAGATCTCCGAGTTTATCAATAATTCGGCAAAAGACAATGGCTTCGAGTGCATCGTCAACCAGAACGGCGAGATCATCTTCTCTCCCCAGAAGGAGGGCACCTTCAAGGCATCACTCTCCGATCAGGCGACGGATCTGCGCAGCGGGGAGAACAAGGAATTGGGAGAATTGATCACAAAGTCACTACAGGAAAGCACCGGCATCAAGACCGTTACCGTTGACAATAAGACCTACTATCTGTGCGGTGAACCGATGAAGACCGTCAGCTGGGCGGTGATTACCGCTGTTGATAAGGAACTGACGGATCAGCCGACGAAGGCGCTTATCAACAGCTTTGAAACGATCAATACACAGGCACAGGACGATTACCACAACAGCGCAGGAAAATCGCAGCAGACCATCCTGGTGATGACCGTTATCATCCTGGTACTGGCTTCTGTCGTCGCCCTGATTGTTGCCGGAAAGATTGTCAAGCCCGTTGAGTGCATGACCAAGCGCATTGACGAGATAAGCGGTACCGATCTCGCCTTTGAACTGGATGATTCCTACCACACGGGAGATGAGATCGAGGTACTGGCACAGGCGTTTGCAACGCTGTCCAAGCGCACGATCAACTACATAGACCAGATCACCAGGATCACCGCAGAGAAGGAACGTATCGGCGCCGAGCTGTCGCTTGCCACAAAGATTCAGGCAGATATGCTGCCCAACCTGTTCCCGGCATTCCCGGAACGGCCGGAGTTTGATATCTATGCCACCATGACGCCTGCCAAGGAGGTCGGCGGTGATTTTTACGACTTTTTCCTCATTGACAACAATCACCTCGGTCTGGTGATGGCGGATGTTTCCGGAAAGGGCGTTCCGGCGGCATTATTTATGATGATGTCCAAAATCCTTGTCAACAACTATGCCCAGATGGGCGGCAGCCCTGCCAGGGTGCTGGAGCTTACCAATGCGCAGATCTGCAAGAACAACGATGAAGAAATGTTTGTGACCGTGTGGTTCGGCGTGCTGGATATTACCTCCGGCATCGTAACGGCTGCGAATGCCGGACATGAATTTCCCATCCTCCGGAAGGCCGACGGAAGCTTTGAATTGTTCAAGGACAAACACGGCTTCGTCATCGGCGGAATGGACGGGATGAAGTACAGGGACTATCAGTTCAAGCTGGAAAAAGGCGGCACACTGTTCCTCTATACGGACGGCGTCGCCGAGGCAACCAATTCGCAAAACCAGCTGTTCGGCACGGACAGAATGCTGGCAGCACTCAATACAGACCCCCAGGCACCTCCGAAGGTGCTGCTTGAGAACATGAAAAAAGCAGTGGATGAGTTTGTCGGCGACGCTCCGCAGTTTGATGATCTGACCATGCTCAGCGTCAAGCTGCTCTGATTCCCGTCACTTTCCGGCTGCGGCATCTGTCGGCTGCCCTTCTCTGCAACCGGCACTCAATGATGGGAAGAGATGTATTTCTCGGTATTGCCGTCCAGCTCCGATAGGATCCGGATGACAAATTCCTTCGGCTCCTTGAAGTCACCCACGACCCATTTGCCGATCACCGCCATACACCCCTGCGACCGATAGCAATTCTGATAATCCATCCTGCTGTCGGTCAGCTCCGTGTGCTGCTTCTCGGACTGCAGCTGCCGGAAAATCCCCTGCATCAGCCTGGCAAGCTTATTCCTGAGCTGCCCTGTGGTATTCGGGCTGAAAATCATTTTGAAAACCGTGCGGTTCTCGTCGATATAGCCGATCAGCCTCGCCAGACAATCTTCCGACGGCAGATTCTCCAGCTCCAGCACCAGAATCCCTAATTCCGACAGTACCTCTTTCTCGATCTTTTCATAGAGATCATATACATCCAGGTAATGCTTATAAAACGTCACACGGTTGACATCCGCTTTATCTGCTACCTCCTGCACAGTCACCTGTCGCAGTTCCTTTTCAATCAGCAGCTCTTCCAATCCCTTACAAAGGGCTTTTCGTGTTTTCAGAGAACGTCTGTCCACTTCCGGCACACTCCTTTACCATGTCGTTACACTTATCATAACAAAAAAACATGAAAATCTCAATATTCACAAACCGCTTTTTTCCTCTCGCCAAAAAGACCTCCCACGGCAGCTCCGCCGCAGGAGGTCTTTTCCCTGGGAATCGGTTTCACGGGCAGTTCACTCCGCCCTTCCTCAAACCGCTGACAGGAATCACTTTTTGGATTCCGATTTACCCTGGGCTCCGGATGTATCCTTGGATTCCGATTTATCTTTGACTTCGGGCTTGTTCTTGGATTCCTGGATTTCCTTGAGATAATACTGATAATCGTTTGCCCAGCTCTTGGAAAGGGCCGCGTCGGAACGCAGATCCTTGAACTGATACTTATCCGCCAGATAGCGGCCGATATGCAGCGAGACCTTCTTCGCTCCGTAGACATTCATGTGCGTGCCCTTGTCACGGGTATCATTGGTCCAGTCAAGACCGATCTCCTTTTCCATGAGGTTGTAGTCAATGAACTCAATGCCGTGCTCATCCGCAAACTTCTGGATCCCGTTGTGCTTGGCATACGTCCACGCCTTGATGCACGGCACATACGCAAATACCAGATCTATATCATGGTCCTTGCAGAGCTTACAGATGGCTTCCAGATAGAAGAGAGACACCTTGTCAATGGAAGCGACCTTGTCTGAGGGGACGATCTTCCGCTCCCCCTCAAAGGGCGTCACCTCGGCAGAAGCACGCTGTCCGTGGGTATGTGAGCGCCAGGTGTATTCCGGCATCCGGAACATATCCTCCCACTTGACATCCTTCCAGCGGTCATGGTATTCAAATACCGGCATATACCGGTACAGCATCCGCTCTACCGCGCCGCCGATCACCTCCGCACGCCCGATGTTATAGAAAATGCAGTCCGTCTCCAGCACCACCACCTTCGGGTGCTGGGTTTTCAGCATATCCTGCAGATAATAATAGACATCCATCACCCGTTCACGGCCGAAGCCCGAGGTGTAGGACTGAAAGCCGTATGCCCGCCACATCTCGATGGGTGAAAACGAGGCAAAGTTATCGCTGTTACCGGCGAAAAACACATCAATGCTGTTGGCAGGCTCTGCCAGGAATCCCCATGAAAGCTCATAGATCACGCCGTCCTTATGGGAATTGTTCTTGGGCTTCAGCGCAAAGCCGGAACAGAGCAGCAGGATGACGATCACCAGGAAGAAACAGAGCGTCCGGATCACCTTTTTGGAATAGAACCACACCTTTGAACCGGAAGCGGCAGGGGTGGCTTCTTTTTCAACTGTCTTCGTTTCGTTTTCCATAATAACTCCTAAAACTGTGCATAGATGGGGTCTACCGGGGCATAGGATGCGCCGTAGGCACCGAAGATCACCACAGCCATAATCAGTCCGATCATTACGGCCCATTTCAGCGGCAGTCTGCCTGTCGCTACCGACTTGAGGACGTCATGTCCCCGCTCCTTGAGGATCGCTACCACCAGCATCAGAACAACCCCGATAAAGATTACCAGGAAATCAGGTCCGTCGGTGCCAAGCTCAAAGAGCTGCTTGCTGAACAGGTCAGTCACATTGAATTTCGTCACCGCCATGCCCAGCATATTGAAAAAATCACCTTCGTTGCCGGCACGGAACAGCATCATGCCGATGAGAACCAGCAGGACGGTCCGCACCGTGGCAATGCCGCCCCATAGTTTACCCTTGCGGTTGATCTTCGTCTTGGCAAACAGCTTGACTGCCAGCGGCTCAAAGAGCATTCCCAGCATGATGAGCAGAAAATAATACAGACCATAGACGATATACTTGGTACTCGCACCGTGCCAGAGACCCGTGCCGAGCCAGACGATCAGCAATGCCGCCGCCGTGGGCACAAAGGCGCCGAAAAACTTATTGAAATGCTTCTGGGACGCTTTGCTGAGCTTGGTGAAGGGTGTGGAGAGTGAAACGGGATAGAACACATAATCCTGGAACCAGGTGCCGAGGGTGATGTGCCAGCGGCGCCAGAACTCTGCCACCGATTTGGCAAAGAAGGGCTGCCGGAAGTTATCCGCCAGGCGTATGCCAAAGAGCCGCGCCGTACCGGACATGATGTCGATACAGCCGGAGAAATCGGTATAGAGCTGAATCGTATAGAGAATGACCGCCACGACAACCATCGTGCCGCTGTATGACTCATAGTCTTTGAAGACGGTATTGGCCATGAAGGAAGCACGGTCGGAGATCACCATTTTTTTGAAAAGACCCCACAGAATGAGCGTCATACCGCCGGTGAAATTCTCATTGGTATAGCGGTGCCCCTGGGTGAGCTGGGGAGCGAGGTCCTGATAGCGGCCGATGGGACCCTCCGTCATCTGCGGGAAAAAGCTGATGAACAGTGCCAGCTTTCCGAGATTCTTCTCGGCAGCGCACCGTCCCCGGTACACATCCACCACATAACCGATGGCCTGCAGGGTATAGTAAGAAATACCCAGCGGCAGCAGCAGCCGGAGCACCGGCATGGAACCGCTGAACCCGCACACCTGCCATAACGCGGAGATCTGTCCGGCAAAGAAATTATAATACTTCAAAAACACCAGGATTCCCAGATTGATGACCACCGCCAGTGCCACGACGGCCTTTTTCTTATTGGTCACGGCATTTTTGAGCTGCTTTCGTTCGTCCTTGGAAAGCTCCTTCTTCTTGGCATTGAAACCGTTCTGCAGCTTCTCGAGCTGCTTCGCACAGAAAAATACGGAAACAACGGTAACTGCCAAAAAGGCGGTCAGGAATCCATTCAATACAAGATAGAATACAACTCCTGCCGCCAACAGTGTTACCCATCTATGTTTCAGGGGAACAATCAGATAAACCAGGAAGGCAATTCCGACAAACGCAAAAAAGTTCATATACGCTGCGTATGTCAAAGATGCTTCCTCCTCAGTCCTCTGCGTTCTGAATCATTGCATAGATTGTCTCTGCTGATTGAAAATTCTCGGGAACAAGGTCAAGGGGGGTGATCTCCACATCAAACTCGTCGTTGATGCGGGTAACCAACTGGATGATGCTGAGGGAATCCAGAATACCGGATCCGATGAGATCATTTTCCTTGGTAAAGTCTACGCCGGGCTTCACTTCATTGAGCAGCTTGATTAAATCTTCCATATTGATATCCTCCGTTATTCCATAGTATTGAGATGTTCTTTCAGCCACACACGGTCAATCTTTCCGTTGCTGTTGTATGGCATTGCGGACAGTTTGATGAGCCGGTTGGGCACCATGTAGGCGGGCACCCGCTGTTTAAGATGAGCCAGCAGCTCTTCCTGACTGATCTTGCCTTCATAGACCATCACGAGACTGTCGGCAGCCGCGTCAAAGATACAGGCAGCTACACCTACGCCCTCGGCGGCCACGGCATTGTTTTCGATCTCGCCCAGTTCAATGCGGTAACCCATGTGCTTGATCTGGAAGTCCTTTCTGCCGCAGTAGATCAGCTCCCCCCGCTCGTTGTACTTCACGATATCCCCCGTGCGGTACACCGGCTCGGGATAGTACGGATTGAGCGGGTTCTGCACAAAGACCTCCGCCGTCTTCTCCGGATTCCGATAGTAGCCGCTTGACAGGAAGGAGCCTCTCACATAAAGCTCGCCCTCTTCTCCCACAGCACTCTCGGCTCCGTCGCTATTGATGACCATGACATCACAGTTATTGCAGGCTCTGCCGATCGGCAGGGATTCGCCGTCCTCAAACTGCCTGTCCACCACATAGTAGGTGCAGATATCGGTCGTCTCGGTAGGTCCGAAAAGGTTGGCATAGAGCAGCCCCGGCAGATGACGCATCCAGTAATTGAGCTGCTTGGTGGGCATCACCTCGCCTGCAAACAGTACCTTCTGCAGGAAGGAGGGCTTCGCATACTTGAACAGGTCAAGATTGGCAATGATCGAAAGCGCCGAAGGAACCCAATAGATCGTGTTCACCTGATGCTCGTTGAGATACTGGATCAGCTTGATCGGGAAGGAGAAATATGCCTTCGGGATGATTACCAGTTCCGCACCGGTATGCAGGGTCGTGAACAGGTCCGTGATCGACATACTGAAATAGAACGGTGTCTGACTGCCGAATACCGTCGTCTCGCTGATCTCAAAGGTCTCCCTCACCCACTCCACATAGGTCATCACATTGCGGTGGGAGATGATCGTTCCCTTCGGGACACCCGTCGAACCGGAGGTAAAGAGACAATAGAGCGGGTCGGTGTCGATCATCCTTGCCCTGACCGCTTCCAGTACCGCCTCATCCGGCGGGGTGGTGAGCAGCTCGTCGGCAAGAAAGATCCGGGCCTGCGTTCCGGTGGCACGGATATTCTCCGTCAGGGATGCATCCGTGATGACAGCCGCAGGTTCTACCACGCTGAAGGTTCTTTTGATGCGTTCCACCGGCATCTTATCATCCACGACAATATAGAAATTACCGCTGTATGCTGTTCCCAGCATGGCTGCCACCAACAGCGGTGATTTTTTCAGACAGAGTGCTATCGGGGCATGACGCTTGTTCAAACCGGCCAGCACCGTGCCGATGGCTTTTGCCTGAAGCATCAGTTCGGAATAGGTCAGGGCGGTGACTTCGTCCCGGACAGCAACACGCTCCGGAAAAGCCTTCACCGTCTTTTCAAAATCTTCGGTGATCGTTTTCATAGTTCCTCCTGTGCCTGCGCTACGAAAAATTTTTATGCTTACTGTTTAATTATATCGAAAAATAGAGGATTTGCAAGGCATCAGCCACAAGAAAAATGCCATAGTGACCTCATTTTTTTTAGGCATTTTGACACGAAACCCCTGTCATTTTCCCGCAAAATTTTTTTTTCCCCTCCGCAGCAGCAAAACGCCGGAGCCGCCGCATCTTCTGCAGCCGCTCCGGCGTATCCGTTTTGTGGGATCCGGTTCAATCGGCACCGATGACCTGTGTATCATTCCGGGCAGCCGGACTGATCCTTGTCACCGTATAGCCCCTCTGGCGCATGAGATTCACCAGACCGTTTTTGTCATAGAAGTGGGCTGCTCCTACCATCACGAGCACCTTTTTGCCCTCTTTCAGATAGCTCTCTACCTTATCGGCCATCCCCGGATTGCGCTTGCCCAGCATCTCTTCATAATAGTACTCAAACGCCTCACGGGTTTCCTTGTCCAATAATGCCAGGGCGCTCTCGTCAATATCCTCTGTCACCGGGTCGCCCCGCTTCCATTTGGCAAACAGCTCCTTCAATTCATCAACCTGGCTGTCAAACACCTCCTGTGTGGCATAGCTCATCAGCATCAGCTCGCCGATCTTATCCGACAGCCTTTCAAACATCTTGAGCTGCAGTTCCATCGACTCTACCTCAAGTACCGGTCTGCCATCCTTCTTGGCGCGGTTGATCAGAGTAATATCCACGCCCTTTTCACTATCCAGACCGGATTTCTGCTGCACAAGACCGTCCATCAGGGACGACCATGCCATCGGGGTGAGGCTATCATACATGTGATCCACATAGGTCGTAGAGTTGTTTTTCATCACGGTAGTCACGCCATTGTAGACCTCCGCAGAGATATGATCCTGGATCGTCGTACCGTCGCTGTACATCAGGTACTTCATCATATCGCTCATCTGTGCGGGATCGTTCATCACCGTACTGATATCAATCTCCACGGCGATTGCCTCACTATCGGCATACGCATTCTCGAAATAATCCGGCAGATTGAGTGCTTCATCATCCGCTGCATGAATGGTGCCGAACATATAGCAATAATGACCCTGGTTATCATTCACGCGCCACATTGCCGGCGTGACCGTAGACGCAGACGGCGCAGAAGACTGCTCTACCGTACTGATCTGGGAGACGGCCGAGGACTGTTCCACCGTACTGATCTGGGAAACGGTCGAGGGCTGTTCCACCGTACTGATCTGGGAAACGGCCGAAGACTGTTCTACGGGGCTTTGCTGGCTGACCCCTTCCGATACTGCCGGGGATTGTTCCACTTTCAGAATATCATACAGGTTTCCCTGTGGTTCCTCCGGCGCACAGCCGGTCAGCAGCGGCACGGTCATCAAACCTGCCACAAGCATACACGCAAGACGTTTCAACGGTTTCATCAAATCATCCTTTCTTCATCGTCATCATCCTCTATCAAAATTGTATCCCATTCCTCCCATTTTGTCAACATCTTCGTCGGCGGCGCAGAGCCTGCGCACCCGTGTCACGCTGTCGTTCGCTGCGGCGCCCCGCCGCTGTGTAGTCACGCTGTCGTTCGCCGGCGCTCACTCTGTTTGTTTAAGGCGAAACTGCTATGTCGCTAACATCCGGCACGGCAGGGCTGTGAAACTTCTACGTCCGCCGCCACGCCCCTTGACGGGGCGCTTGCTGGCTGTTTTTTTGGATTATTTGAGTTTCGTTT
>ONEU01000072.1 GCA_900316925.1 uncultured Eubacteriales bacterium | reverse complement strand
CGATATCCAGGGTCTGGAAGACTTCTTCGGCGACATGGACTTCAAGGTTGCCGGTACACATGAGGGTATCACGGCAATTCAGATGGATCTGAAGATCAGCGGTCTGACTCCCGAGATGGTAAAGGAAGCTCTGTATAAGACGCATAAGGCTCGTGACTACATCCTGGATGAGGTCATGCTCAAGGCTATTCCCGAGCCGAGAAAAGAGCTGTCCAAGTATGCTCCGAAGATGCTCTCCACGGTGATTCCTGTGGATAAGATCCGTGAGGTCATCGGTTCCGGCGGAAAGGTCATCCAGAAGATCTGCGCCGAGTGTGATGTCAAGATCGACATCGAAGAGGACGGTCATGTATTTGTCAGCGGTCTGGATCTGGACAACTGCAAGAGAGCCATGACCATTGTGGATACCATTGTCAGCGATCCTGAGCCGGGCGCAATCTACAAGGGCAAGGTAACCAGACTGATGGACTTCGGTGCATTTGTTGAGATTGCTCCGGGGAAGGAAGGTCTGTGCCATATTTCCCAGCTTGATGTGAAGCGTACCGAGAAGGTTACCGATGTTGTGAATGTTGACGATATCATTATTGTCAAGGTTCTCGACATTGACGATAAGGGCAGACTGAATCTCTCACGCAGAGAAGCCCTGATCGAGGTAGAGGGACTGACTCCTGAGAACGAGGTCGCACCCCGCCGTCCTTCCGGTCCGAGAGGCGGATTCCGCAGAAATAACGACAGAAGAAACGACAGATAAATCAACTGAGAAAGAATCAGAGGGACGCTGTTCCTCTGATTCTTTCTATATTGAAATCATTTACCTGACCGCTGCAAGGTATATCCCGCGAGAATTATGGAAAGGATTTCCCCGGTAGCTGGCAGGTCAAAATTGATTGCTGCAGGGTTTATCCCTCAGCGAATTTTGGAAAGGGGTTCGGGGAAAACCATTTTTTCGCCAGAAAAAGGTTTTCCCCGGGAAGTGGCAGGTCAAAATTGATTTCCGTGTATTTTTGGGGGGAAAACTTGCAATTATAGGGCACATTTGATAAAATGAAGAAAACGAACATTTCGGAGGTTACAGCTTATGAAAAAGAATTTTGGCGCCAAAGCCGCCATCACACCCCTGCCGGTCCTGATTATCGCAACCTACAACGAAGACGGTACCGCAGATGCCATGAACGCAGCCTGGGGAGGGCAGTGCGGCGGAAAGCACATTGCCCTCAACCTGTCTCCTAACCATGTGACGACCCTCAATATCAAGAGGAACCATGCGTTTACCGTGAGCTTTGCGGATAAGAAGCACCTGGTTGCTTCGGATTATGTCGGGCTGGTTTCTGCAAAGGATGAGAAAGATAAGCTCGGCAAGGCAGGGCTCCACACAGAGAAAAGCGAGTTTGTCAACGCTCCCGTCATCACCGATTATCCCCTGACCATGGAATGTGAGGTAGTATCCATTCGTGAGGAACTGGGAGAAGTGCGTATCGTCGGTGAGGTGAAGAATCTCTCCGCTGATGAGTCCATTCTCGATGGAAACGGTGCGATTGATCTTGGCAGGATGGATGCACTGGTATATGATTCTCCTGCCCATGCGTATCGTGTGGTGGGCGAGAGGGTCGGTACAGCCTTCAAAGACGGCGCTGTGCTGAAATGAGAGGGCGCTGCCATGACCATCAGTGATATCACCGAATTATTGCAGCAGGCAGGAAGCTGCAAAACGGAAGCGGAATTGCTGGCACTCTTTGAGGAAGCCGGCGAGGATATTGACAAAGCCGCCAACCGCCGTATTTTTGAGAATCTCCCGACAGCGGGCGAGGGACTGGCAGTTACCGACGAGACTGCTGCCTTGTACAGCCAGCCGGTCATCTGTCCGAAGTGCCGGAACACCTCTGTTTATTCGCTGCTGTCCAGTGCTGCTGAGGTGCTGTCGGCGGCGGATACCGTCCACTTCGGATGCTGCGAGTGCGGCACATCCTTCACCGTTTCCGCCCCGAAATAACCAATCTGTCCCCGATATCTGCGGATGTCGGGGATTCTTTCTGTTTGCGGAAGGATGTTGCATGATATAGCCAATAATTCTGCTTTTTTGGATGACATACTTGTAATCCTTCCGAAAATATCGGGGATTATTGACAAACGAAAGCGAAAAGAATTATAATAAAAAATAATCATAAGTATTAGGATGTAGAAAAAATGGAGCGTATGACGGTTTCACTTTGTATCATTGCATATAATGAAGAAAAGGCGCTGGGGGCGCTGCTCAGACAGGTGGAGGATCAGGGCTATCCGCACGAAAAGACCGAACTGATCTTTGTTGACAGCGGATCGGAGGATTCTACCAAGGCACAGTTTGAGACCTTTGCCGCAGATCACGCGCAGGGATATCTTGCCGTCAGGGTACTGGACAATCCCAAGAGGAACCAGGCTGCCGGCTGGAATACCGCGATCCGTGAGGCAAGGGGAGATGTGATTATCCGGGTGGATGCACACGCCGAGATTCCCGCGGATTTTATCGAGAATAATATGAAGCTGATTGAGAGCGGGGAATATGTCTGCGGAGGAGCACGGCCCAGCATTGTTGACGAGCCGACGCCGGTAAAGGATATGCTGTTTCTGGCAGAGAGCTCGATGTTCGGCAGTTCCGCAGCCGGATACCGCCGACAGAGCAAGGAAAAGAAATATGTGGATTCCCTGTTTCACGGGGCATACAGACGTGAGGTATTCGAGAAGGTCGGCGGCTTCAACGAAGACCTCGGCAGAACAGAGGATAACGAGCTGCATTACCGCATCCGAAAGGCAGGCTACAAGATCTGCCAGGGCAGTGAGGTGATATCCTATCAGCACATCCGTCCCGATATTTCATCCATGATGTCACAGAAATATGCCAACGGCAAATGGATCGGTCTGACGCTGGGGGTATGTTACCAGTGCCTGTCGGGCTTTCATTTTGTGCCGTTTTACTTTGTGCTGATGTTGATCTGCTCGTTTTTGTTGTTTGTCAGCGGCTTCATCACAGGTCATTTTTGGATGTATCTGCCGTTTTTGATCCTGTGGGGGCTTTATTTATGTGCGGCGGTGCTGATGACGATTGCAGCGATCATCCAGGCGCCCCGGAAACATCCCATTCAGCTATTGCTGCCGGCTGTTTTCTTTCTGCTCCATGTCTCTTATGGCTGGGGCACGATCATCGGACTGCTGAAGCTCCCCTTCTGGAAAGCGAAGCTGGGGCATACCGCAAAGGAAGAGATCGAGCGAGTGAAGGAATGTGTCAGGAACAACACTAACAATCAATCGTCGGAGGTAACGGAATGAGTACAGAAATGAGAATCAGTGCAAAAAAGGAAGGCATTTTCAAAAGAATGGGAATAGCTGTCATGCAGATTCCTCTGGAGCACCGTGGTTTTGGCAAGCAGATTTTCATGCTTGCAAAGGATGACCTGATCAAGACCTACAAGGGTGCTGTAATCGGCCCGTTCTGGGCAGTGATGAAGCCTCTGTTTCAGCTTTTTGTTTATTGGTTTGCATTTACCATCGGCATGAACGGCGGACCGAGAGG
>ONEU01000120.1 GCA_900316925.1 uncultured Eubacteriales bacterium | reverse complement strand
TATAAAATTTTCATTATTTTAATATTTTTTTATTTATTTTTCTACAGAAGTATTAAATCACCGAAAACGTCTCTATTATTAGGAAATATTTTGTACAGGATGTAATCCAATTCTGGCAGAAAATGGATATCGGGGAGACAGCTGGAAAAAACGGATCTCCAAAAGAGACGTCAACATGAAAAACACCCGAAGGACAGGAAGAAACCTGTACACTTCGGGTGTTGATGAGTGCCGCTATGCCGGACCGGATGGTATGACATGGAAAGCCTTTTTCGGAGGTGGGTTTTGGAGAACGACAGCCGGAAGAGCTGCTGTTTCCGCAGATATTTTCGTCAGGGGCGTGCCCCGAACCCCCGCAAGAGCATCGCCCAAGACGAGCAAGCTTTTTGGGGAAAGCTTGGTGAGTTCATGCTGTCATCAGACAGACTGAGCGTGACACCTTGTCATCACGCATGGTACCGTACCGGATTCCATCGGAACAGACCGATTTTCTCTTTGTACGATATTGACTTTATAATAATACGATATATAATATAATTATAGAGGATCGAATTCTCCCTGGTTCTCCGTACTTCTCCGCGGAGAAAACACCTGGTTTGGCGTATTCTTCTTTTCAGAATTGAGGTGTTTTTATGAAAATACTGTTACTTGACGATGACCGTACCGTACTTCGCCGGCTTGTCTTGTACCTTGCTGCCGCACTGCCGCAGGGGGAGTGTACCACAGCCTGTTCCGAGGAAGCGTTTGAAGCACTGCCGCAGCGGGAGGAGTACCGCATTGCCTTTATCGAACCGCAGATGGGGGACGGTGCCGGGATCAGGCTTGCCGTCAGGCTGCAAGAGGAAGCACCGCTGTGCAATGTGATCTTTATGACGGCGGGCAGGCAGGATGCGGCTGAGCTGTTTCAGGTACGTCCGAGCGGTTTTGTGAAGAAGCCCTTCAACGAGCAGGATATTCTACAGGAACTGAAAGGGCTGCGGTATCCGGTGACAGGTCTGCTGCGTGTATATACCTTCGGCAGCTTCGTTGTCTACCGGGAGCACCGGGAACTGCTCACCTTCTCACGGAATAAATCGAAGGAAATCTTTGCCTATCTGATCGACCAGTGCGGCTATCCGGTGACCAGCACGGATATCGCAAGGGATGTCTGGGAACAGGACGGTCTGGATCAGCAGACCTCGAAGAATATTTCCAAGTATGTAGCGTTCCTGCAGCAGGATTTGTCGGATGCGGGCTATCCGGATGTCATCATCAAGCAGAACCGCAGCCTGCAGGTCAACAAGAGCCGGATTGACTGTGACCTCTATCATGTACTCAACGGCAGTACATCGGCATTGGAGCGTTTTCACGGAGAGTATCTTCAGGAATATTCGTGGGCTGAGGGAACAGATTCCGCCCGTCAGCTCCGCAGTCTGAAGCAGGAGGCACTGCACCGTCTATAGTATTCACGGAAATCCATCTTGAGAAATCCCTGCTGCAAGTCATATTCCGCAGCGAATTTTGGAAAGGGATCCGGGGAAACCCTTTTTTCGCCGGAAAAAGGGTTTCCCTGGTAGCTGGCAGGTCAGAACTGGTTTCCGTGTATCGTATTTGTTCAGGATTGACAATCACCCTCGGTATGGTATAATCAGTAATATATAATGTATAGTAGATGCAATCGGACATCAACCCACGGAACAGGAGGTGTGATGAAAGATGAAGCTCAGACGGATATGGCTGCTCCTGCTGACGGTGCTGTTGATCGGCGGATGCAGTACCAGAGTCAGGACGGAAGAGGAACTGCTGCTTTATGCACAGCAGCGGTATGGGGAGTGTACCCTTGCCGCCATTGATCACAGCGGAGAGAGGGAGCTTATCTGTCGGATGCGGGACAGTCAGTACGGATTCGAGTATACCGTGACCAGTAAGGTCACGGATGTAGGGATGGACGGCACCAAGTTCTGGGAGAGCGAGAGCACCTATGACAGCTTCCAGTCGAGTCTGACCCGCTATATTCTGGAACAGGATGATCGTCTGGAAACCATTGCGGGGAAGTATCACGCTGCGGTTGAAACCGGTGCAGACGATCACAGCCCGGTGATCCTGCGGTTTCAGGAGGGGTATGCAGACCTGGCGGAACAGGCAGCCGTTCAGATCGCGTCAGTTTTGCGGGAATACGAGAGGAACCGTGTGTATGAAAGCGACTGCGTGGAAGCATACGACAGCCGGAAGGAGTTTTTGGGACAATGTGAGATTCACGGCGGCGGCTGGCAGTCGAAGGAAGAGGTAGATCTGGCGTTCTATCAGGAAAAGGCGAGGAACCTGCACCGGGGAGCCGGATACCTTCGCACGGAACACCTGACCTTCGGGGAGACAGGAGTGCCGCTTTCCGAGGTGAATAACCCGATGTGGGATACGGAACACATTACCGGCAGCAGCAGTCCGGTGACGTACTATTATTTTGAAGCGGACGGCAGGGAGTTTGTCATTGCCGATTTCTATGTCAAAAAGTCGGATGACGGGACAGGCGGATTGTATACCAACTATTACGAGGTGTTCCCGCCGGAATCTACGGAAAACAGGGTATCGCAGGTAACGCGGTGATAGAAGAAGGGACGGGGACCATTCACTTTAACGTGCCCGGTCAGTCATTGTAAAAAGGAGGAATTATCATGGCAGAATTTAGGTTTGAGATCACACAGCACATCGGTGTCTTATCCGAGAACAAAAGCGGATGGAAACGGGAGGTCAATCTGGTTTCCTGGAACGGCGCAGCACCGAAGGTGGACATCCGGGACTGGTCTCCCGACCACCAGAAAATGGGCAAGGGCATTTCGCTCCAGGAGCAGGAGTGCCGGGAACTGCTGAAGCTGTTGGAATCGTATGGAAACTGACACGGCAAATGTGGGAGAAATGAGGTGATTGTTTGCTCATTATCAGAGAAGCAAGAATGTCGGATGCCCCGCGTCTGTTGGAAATCTATGATTATTACGTCAGGTACACCGCTGTTTCATTTGAGTGCACCACTCCCACGCCGGAGGAATTTGAAGCGCGGATGCGGAAAACGATGGCGCGGTATCCGTACCTTGTGGCGGAGCAGGACGGACGGGTGGTGGGCTACACCTATGCCGGTCCCTTTGTCGGCAGGGAAGCCTACCGGTATTCCTGTGAGCTGACGATCTATCTTGACCGCACGCAGACCGGCTGCGGGATCGGCAGACGCCTGTATGAAGCGCTGGAAGCAGAGCTGCGGGCACGGGGCTTTCTGAATCTCTATGCCTGCATCGGACTTCCCGAAGAAGAGGATGAGTATCTCACCGGCAACAGCGCCGATTTTCATGCCCACATGGGGTTCCGGCTGGCCGGGACGTTTCATCACTGCGGTACCAAATTCGGCCGTTGGTACCACATGATCTGGATGGAGAAGCTCATCGGTGAGCACCGTACCGCAGCAGAGGAACTTCCATAAATCTGCCAAAAAAAACGCCGTCCGGCAGCAGATTTCTGTCCGGCGGCGGGTCAGTTTATCAGGGACTGCTTCGGCAGTCCTTTTTTGGTGCATGGTTTTCATAGCTCAGCGGTTGGGGCGGGATATTTGCCGGCAATGGACTGCAGACGCTGACGGATGGCTGTCACGATTTCGCCGGGTGAGGTGACCGTGATAAAATCCCCGTACATCAGCGCCCAACGGATCATTGCCTCTTCTGTGGCAACGACGGTCACGCTGACGGTGTTATTGCCCACGGGGTAGAACGTCAGATCCCTGCCGAACCAGTCGATTACTTCATTGATATGGCTGACGTCCGTCTGGAGAGTGATGGGATGGAGCTCTCCCTCGGACATGAACAGTCTCTGCGAATAGTGCGAACGGGTGCTTTCGTTCAGCAGGTTATTGTCATTTGTGGTGGAAGACTTCTTCCGGGGGTTGATGCCGAGACGACAAATTCTGTCAACCCGCAGGAAAGAGAGCTTGTTCTCCTCCAAAGGACGGCAGATCAGATAGCACCGTCCCCGGTAGACCACCACCCGCAGGGGAAAGACGTTCACCGTGACAGGCATTCCTTTCTGATTGATTCTGCCCACGAGTTTCTTGTCAGTGTTGTAATCGCCGCAGACAATGCTCACGGTCAATTGCTCGTCAATGGCACGATAAAGCTTGGAAAGGATTTTTTTGAACGGCTCATTCTCGTCATTGCTGTCCGGAGGAACCTGATCGGGAAACCCCTTTTCATAATACAGGTTTTTCCTGACTTGTTCGGAATAGAGCGCCCGGATATGATGGGCGAATTGGAAACGGCTTTCTTTTGAGACGCCTTCCACACGGGCATAGGCTTCAAACATCAGCCGCACGACATCCGCCGGAATGACCGGGGAATATACATAGTGGTACTGCGTATAAGGTTTGTCCGTTTGTTCTTCCTTGCATTGGATGGAAAACAATTGCGTGTTTTTTCCAAATTCTTCCAGAAAGCTCAGGTTACTTTTCACCGTATCGGAAGAGAATGAGTAATTCTTCTTGTCAGAGGAGCTGCCCACGGGAACAGACCCTTTGGCAAGATCATTTTGCAGGCATTTCGACAGTTTGGTGCAGGTGATGCCGGACTTATGACATTCCCCTCCCGGAAGGGTCGCTTCTCTGAGCTTGTTCAGCAATTTGGACTGCATGACCCCTCTCTTCCACTCAGTGGGGGAACGAGGCGCTTTTTTTGAAGGCTTTCCGGTTTTTTCGATAATTATCTTTTTCCGCTCGCCGGGTGTCTTTTTCGTGATGCCGTCTGCTTTGCTCCTTTTTTCCTTTTGTACCTCTCTCGGAACCGATACCCGCTTCTTTTTCTCTTCGGTCTCCATGAACATCCCTCCCTTTCAGATTTGAGAACATTCTATCACAGGGTCAGCGGACTGTCAATTGCTTCGGACATGGTTCCGCCTCCGGAAAGGGCAAAAAAACGTACATATCTGAAAGCACGGCGGCAGATGAAAACAAAATAACTCTGGTTTTGGAAAGTTTCAGATTTTTCTGAAACTGACTATGCGATAATAAACTCATCCAAGCAAGAGACCGGAAAGGGTGAGAGAAATGACAGATGCCGGATAGTGCAGTAAGCACGAACCGAAAAGGACGAAACCAAAAAAGTTTCAGTTTTTTCTGAACCTTCCTGTGAGATAATCAACTCAACCCAGGATGGTACGAAAAGGGTGAGACGCCGAACAAACAGCCTGGCAAGAGCAGACGCTCCCGGAGGATGGGGAGCACAGCACCAGCAAGACCTGATTCCTGACGGCTCATCACGCCGCAGGACAGGAAATCACATACCATTGACGAAAGGAAGAACCATGATGAAAGAGAAAAAAGAGATCAACTACGCAGAGAGACTGGACAATCAGCTGGACGGAATGTTTTTTAACCCGAAGTATCAGCTGGTCAGAGAGATCCTGATTGAACTGATGCGCAACAAGCACATCTACACCCGACACATTACCAAGGACCAGGACTTTTATCCATTCAATGATAATCCCCTTCCGCTGCCGACAGAAGATTTCTTCGTCGGATTCAAGGATTACAACAGTCTGATGGTTTCTGCCAGGCTGCTGACGCTGATCGGAACGCTGCCGAAGGATGTTTCCAGCTATAATCTCAGCTTCCTCAGCGGAGTCCCCACCGAGGCGGTCCCGTTCACGGCGGATGATTATATTGTCATTAACAACGATCCCGGTCTGGATGCGGTTTATTCCATTGAGGATGAAAACTATTCCCTTTATTGGCTGATGATCGGAGAGAACCAGGAGCTGCGCATGGCGGCGATGATTACCACAGACGAGGGTGTCGTCATGCCGCTGCCGGATTATCCGATCCGGAGTGATTATGTCGATATGGAGGAGAACAGAAGGCTGGTGAACCGACTGGTCCCGTATGAAGGCGACGAGGACGGCTACGAGTACATCTCTGAATTGTTCGACTACCTTTATGATCCCGACGAGGATTATCTCTGGGGCAAGGAGTACCAGGGGTATCTGATGAACTTCGACGACGAAGAAGACGACGAGGACTATGACGACGATGAGGACTACGACGATGAGGACTACGACGATGAGGACTACGATGATGAGGACTATGATGATGAGGACTACGATGATGAGGACTATGACGATGACGAGGACTACGAGGATGATGAGGAAGAGGAGGAAATGAACGGAACAGAGACAGGAAGGAAATGATCCGATGGTGACTGATCGGATAAAGAGGAAAGCCCATAGGGTATGAGGAAAGGAGAAATCGTATGACAATTATCAGTGCGGACAATACCTATAATATTTACGACAGTACCGTGCGTACTTATGACCGACTGCCGGCACGTCCCTTCGTGGTCCGTTTTGATATCCGGAAGGGATATTACCTGGAATTGTACGGGGAGATCGAGGTCAAGGAGCAGAAGGTGTACGGATGTCACCAGGAGAAGATCAGGAAGGTACTGAATACCTTTGACAAGTTTGACAGAAATCTGGGGGTGCTGCTCAGCGGGGCAAAGGGGATCGGCAAGACGCTGTTTGTCAGGATGCTGGCAGCCGAAGCCATGAAAAGAGGGCTCCCGGTGATTGTGGTCAATCGCTATTTTGACGGGATCGACACCTTTGTGGAGCGTATCCAGCAGGAGGTGGTGGTGCTCTTTGATGAATTTGAGAAGCATTTCGGCGAGGAGCACCGTCCCCACAGCATGAACGGCTTCGGCAATGGATTCGGCAACGGCGGGCTGGGATTCAGCGTGTTTGACGCAGACATGAATCTGTCCCATCAAAAGGAGCTGCTGGAGCTCTTTGACGGGATATCACGCAGCAAGAAGCTTTTTGTGCTCACCTGCAACGATGTCTATCATATCAGCAGCTTCCTGATTGACCGCCCCGGCAGGATCCATTATCATTTCCGCTTTTCCTACCCGTCACCGCGGGAAATCAAGGATTATCTGGTGGACAACCTGAAGCCGGAATACCGGAGCGAGCTGCGGACAATTATCAATTATTCCTTCATCACCCGAATGAGCTATGATGCCCTGCGTGCGCTGACCTTCGAGCTGAATCAGGGGCTGACCACGGAGGAAGCGGTGAAGGATCTGAATATCTCGAAGGATTCCAATGCATCTCCGGTGTTTGATGTGTATATGCACTTCAGCAAGTACGTCTCAAAGCCGCAGAAGAACTCTCTCTACTTCTTTGATGAGGACGTTGCCACCGTTACACTGAACTACCGTAAGCGCGGGAGCAGGCAGCGGAAGCTGGAGCTCCAGTTCTCACTCAATGACCTGGAATTTGACGAGAATCGGGAGTGTTTTGTCCTTCCTTTTGACAAGATCCTGGATGTTACCTGTGAGAATGACCAGCCGTGCGGAATGCCGGAGGACTTCATGGAGATCCTGGAGAAGGACGGCCTGGAATATCTGATGCTCAAGAAGTGTTATCAGTAAGCGCAGAGGAGGGACAGACATGAACGATCATCCTCACCGTCTGACAGTGCTCCTGTTTGAACTCGTGGACAGGGCATGGGCGTGGATGGCGCGACAGCTCCATTGACCGCATTTGCATGATCCCCTGAAACAATTTTGAAAAAAATGTTTCAGGGGGCTTGCTTTTTCGGAAAAGGTATAGTATAATATCCTTGTTCGGGGGTATAGCTCAGCTGGGAGAGTGCTTGACTGGCAGTCAAGAGGTCACGGGTTCGAGCCCCGTTATCTCCACCAAAGGTGATATGCCGATGTAAAAACGTCTTGCTTCGTGCAAGGCGTTTTTGCTTCTCACGAAATCTCAGGACGCTGCCGGAAAAGGCCGTTTTCAGCGTCTGAGGGTGTCACCGGAAAGCAGCACAGGGTATATCATTTTGGCAAGTCATTATCGTATGGATTCATACAAGAAAAGGAGTGTTTCGTTTATGCCTATCAGAATTGTTTTATGTCTGGTGTTTGTCCTGCTGTTTGCCGGCGCCATCGCCCTGACATACACAGGCTATCAGAAGAAGAAAAAGGGGTTGAAAACCTCCGGCATCATCGGGATCATTGTGTCCGTTCTGGCGTTGATCTGCATCCCGTTCAGCGTCTATACCGTTGATACCGGTGAGGTAGCGGTAGTGAAGTTCCTCGGCCAGGCCAATAATGTGAGGGAAGCCGGTACTTACTTCGATTTCTGGATCACAAATACCTTCCAGAAGTACGATACCAAGACCCAGACGATCTCTATCAATACCTCCACCTATTCTTCTGATGCACAGACGATGGATATCCAGATGACCGTCCAGTATAAGATCATGTCCGATCAGGCCATCAAGATTGCCGAGCAGTACGGTTCACTGGAAGCTCTTCAGAGCAGGATCGAGTCGGTGGCAATCGAGAAAACAAAGGCCACTCTATCTTCCTACAAGGCTATGAATATTATTGCTGACCGTGCTTCCATGTCGCCCCTTGTGGAAGAAGCCATCAAGAAGGCAATCGACGAGAAATTCTATGTGGATATCCAGACGGTTGCCATGACCAATATTGATTTCTCCGACGCATTTGAAAAAGCGGTAGAGGATAAGATGATTGCCGAGCAGCAGCAGCTCAAGGCAAACTATGAGAACGAAACCAAGATTGCCAAGGCAAAGGCCGATGCAGAAGCCAAGGTTGTCCAGGCGGAAGCAGAGGCAAAATCCAACGATCTGCTGGAGAAGTCCCTGACGGATAAGATTCTCCGCCAGATGTATCTGGAGAAATGGGACGGCAAGCTGCCCACCACGGTTGCAGGCACAGACAGCAGCCTGCTCCTGCCGGTCGGGGGGACGGATGACAAGGTGCAGAACTCTACATCTGAAAAGAATAACTGATTGTCCCAGTCACAATTGAATCTGTCCAAGCAGCCGGTTCGGAGTCGTATGAGCCGGCTGCTTTTTTATCTGTTTTTGCCGAAATACATATCTTTTTTGTGAAAAAAAACAAAAAATTCAGAAAAAAGCAATACTTGTGAACGATATACAATTTATTTCGGTGACAAGTCAAAAGGCTTTACATTGATATAATAATTCTAAACAAGAAAAATAAAATTAGCGGTATCCGAAAAAAAGAGAGGTGTGAACGATGTAGAATAATAAATGTAAAGAAAATAACTTTACACGCTAAAAAATGGCTTGTTTTCCGGGATATTTTGGAAAAGACTGGTAAAAAGGATGCTCGTGGCACAGGGATAATATGTGATAAAAAAGGAAAAAATCCGTTGTGAACAAATTGGTTGTAAAGTGTTACAAAATTGCCTATGGGAGGTCTCGTTGGCTTGAAATGATACTGCTTCTATTGTAAAATAATCTAAATATCATCAGTAGGTATGTCATCTTTTGTCTAATATGAAAGCATTATCTGCATTGTGATGTGTTATTTGTTATCTGTTCAGCAGATGAGCAGAAGGGTAACACCAATATTGGGAGGTTGTCACATGAAAAGAATGATACAGCAGCACACAAAGCAGGTCATTTCCGTTATCATGGCAATCGTGCTGGTTATTACATCAATGCCGATCAGTCAGTTTGCCCATGCTACAGAGAGTACACAGGGCATCGGTGTGTCAAATACTCTTTATAAGCCGGACGGTGACGATACCCTGAACCAGTTCAAGGTTACGTTCGTGCAGGCCGGTACAAACCAGGTGGTCAATCTGGACCGGGAATATCTGTTCGGGAACACCTATCTGACGCCCAGTACCGGGTTTTCGACCTTTGAACTGGATGATGACCAGACGCTGCGGTTGTCCGATGACAATGACTTCATGCAGAACTTCATTCTGGCCAATCGGATCAACGAGATCCGCATTGAACTGATGAGCAGCGGACAAGAGGCAGGGGAAAATCAGCAGTTCCAGTGCTATGAGCCGGATAATGCGGTGCAGAGCTATACGAATCTGCTGATTCATCCTTTGGTGGAGCAGCCTGTGCTGGATCCTGAAACGGGAGAGCCTGTTATCAACCCGGAGACCGGCAATCCTGTCACGGAGATGGTAGAGGACGAGAGCCGGTATGTGTTCGCTCACCCGAATTTTAACGAATACTATACTGTCAGTCATTTCAAATCCAGCGTGATGACCGAGCATACCGTCCATGTCAACTGGCTGGATGTGCAGTCGGACTCCCGCAACGGCCTGACGGTGGGAATCGACCTCCGGCAGAACGGCGTATCCTACATCACAGACACACCGGAGAAAAGGTCTGTGAGTTCCAATGTGGATGCTTATGATTACAATGTACCGATGTATGATGAAAACAAGGAGCTTTATACCTACACCGCTTCCGAGACACTTACCAGGAACGGAGAGGCAGATGATACCTACCGTGTCACGACAGACGCGTCCGGTGACCCGATCTATAATATCAAGCGCCGTACCTTTACAGCGGATTTCACGTTCAAGGATGGGGGGACAAACCGAAAACCGTCCGTCGCTGATCAGCATTTTTCAGAATAGCTTCCGGCTCAAAGCCGATCATCACACAGATGTGATTATTGACGGCAGCTGCGCCTTTGAAGAATTGACCGCCACGGCCGGAGAGACGACGTATCGTGTGAAGAAGAACGGGGAGGATACCGGTTACACCGTCACCTTCCGGCAGGATGAAACCGATTCCTCAAAATACCATGTCGTCATCGACGGACTCGATGAAATGAATCTCAACAGCACGGCAATCACCTACTATCTCGAGAAGCAGCCCGATGACGATACGATCTCCGTCGGCACCACCACCTACCGAAAGGATGATACTGCCCCCGCCGGTCAGAAGCGGTACCGGATTGAGGAAGACGGGATCGACACCGGAAAGGTTGTTACCTTTACAGAAACGGAGAGCGGATATGATGTCTCCATCACCCAGAACGGTGTAACGACACCGGTCTATGGTGCCGAAAAGACACAGCTGATGGATGTACTGATCAACCGGAATATTCCGATTGCGGACAGCACTGACACTTATCGGATGCAATTCAAGAATGACGGCATCAATGCCACAGTCACCAACAGGATCTTCCAGGGCGGTTCCGCATCCTTGGTGCTCACCGGTGCGGAGGAATACGAGACGACTATCCAATGGATCGACAGTCAGCCGACATCCGATTTCAGAAGGGACGCCGTCAACAGCTTCAACGCCGGTTCCTTTGCAATCTGGCGTTATGTTGACAAGCCTGGCGACAACAATAAATACGAGAAGGTGGCCTTTTTTGGTACGGCCATCATTGTTCCGGATGAAAACAACGATCCTGACAAGGCAGCGATCTCCTATGTGGAGCTGGTGGAGACTGATGACGGAAACGGCGGTACCGTTACCCAGGCACGCCCCGTCAGCATCCCGAAGTATGACCTTGACGGCAATCCCTATGTCTATTATGTCAAGGGTGCTCCGGTAATCGGAAACCTTCAGTATGAGACCAACCTTCTGATAAACGGCTTTACCGACCCCAATGCACAGGCAAACATTCCTGATGCCATTGCCAACGGCTCTACGTTGACGAGTAAGCTTACCGGCGATATCCTGTTTCCGATCACCGCCGGATGGGTAGCGGCTGCCCGTCAGAGCGGTACGGCATCCATTGCCTTTGAGGTTCAGAAGAACATGGGCACGGCAGAAGAACCGGACTGGCAGCGCGTGGACATTCCGTCTACCGACGATCAGGGCAATCCCATTACCCTGCAGCAGCTTGTATTTGACGGATACAGCCCGGAGGTCATGTCACAGGAGAGCAATATCCTGCT
>ONEU01000033.1 GCA_900316925.1 uncultured Eubacteriales bacterium | reverse complement strand
GCTCCCGGATACGGCGACAGAAGAAAGGCAATGCTCGAGGATATCGCTATCCTTACAGGCGGTCAGGTTATTTCCTCAGAGATCGGTCTTGAACTTAAGGACGCTACTATGGCTCAGCTCGGCCGTGCACGTCAGGTAAAGGTTGACAAAGAGAACACCATCATCGTTGACGGTGCAGGTGCTCCTGAAGAGATCAAGGCAAGAGTTTCTCAGATCCGTGCCCAGATCGAGACTTCCACCTCCGACTTCGACAGAGAGAAGCTCCACGAGCGTCTGGCTAAGCTGGCCGGCGGCGTAGCTGTCATCAAGGTTGGTGCTGCAACCGAGGTCGAGATGAAGGAGAAGAAGCTCCGCATCGAGGACGCACTGGCTGCTACCAAGGCTGCTGTTGAGGAAGGCATCGTAGCAGGCGGCGGTACTGCTCTGCTGAACACCACCGCTTCCGTGGCTGCTCTGGTCAACACCCTCGACGGCGACGAGAAGACCGGTGCCAAGATCGTTCTGAAGGCTCTGGAGGAGCCGGTTCGTCAGATCGCTGCCAATGCAGGACTGGAAGGCTCTGTGATCGTTGATAAGATCATCAGCGCTAACAAGGTCGGCTACGGCTTCAACGCTCTGACAGAGGAGTATGTTGACATGATGGAGAGCGGTATCGTTGATCCTACCAAGGTGACCCGTTCCGCACTGCAGAATGCTGCATCCGTAGCATCTATGGTTCTGACCACCGAATCTCTGGTGGCTGACATCAAAGAGCCTGCCGCAGCAGCTCCGGCTGTTGATCCTTCCATGGGCGGTATGTATTGATCATCAAACGCAATTCACCCGTAAGCACGCAAATGCTTACGGGTGTTTTTTTGCTCATGCTCTGTGAAGAAGCTCCTGCTTGCAGTTCCAGAGCTTTTCGGAGAGGTCAACATAATAGCTGTGGGGATTTTCAAAACGCTTGACCTCGTCCCAGAGGGTTTCAAGCTGGTCGGCGCAACGGCGTTTCACTGCACCAAGCTCCGGCAGCTCATAACAAAGCGCACCTTTCCGGAAAATTTGCTTCCGCAGCTTCACCGCACGGAAATTCGTCAGGGTCTTGCGTTTCCAGGTGTGTTCCGGATCAAAGATCGTGTAAGGTTCGGTGTCGTCAATCTCCTCGTCAAAGAGGGTAATGACATCCGCCAATGCTTTCCCGGTCTCCCGGTCATACAGACGGTACAGATTCTTGAAACAGGGGTTCGTGATTTTCGCAACATTCTCGCTGATTTTGATTTTCGGGATTTCCACACCATCCTTGTTGATGGAAACGACCTTGTAGACACCGCCGAACACCGGTTCGGAGCTGGCGGTAATCATGCGTTCGCCAACGCCGAAGCTGTCAATGGGAGCGCCCTGACGGAGCATATCGGCAATGATGTACTCATCCAGCGAATTGGAGGCACAGATCTGACAGTCCGGAAAACCTGCGTCGTCGAGCATTTTTCTTGCCTTTTTGGAAAGGTACGTCAGATCACCGCTGTCAATGCGGATGCCCTTCGGACGGCAGCCCATCGGCAGCAGGATTTCTTTGAACGCTTTGATCGCATTGGGAATCCCTGATTTGAGAACATTATAGGTATCCACCAGCAGGGTGCAGCTATTGGGATACTGCCGGGCATAGGCGCAGAAGGCTTCATATTCGCTGTCAAAGGACTGGAT
Source organism: uncultured Eubacteriales bacterium (assembly GCA_900316925.1). GTDB lineage: Bacteria > Bacillota > Clostridia > Oscillospirales > Acutalibacteraceae > UBA1213. The sequence goes on along the minus strand of ONEU01000033.1, from coordinate 24,344 downwards.
CCAGCTGTGTGCCATCGTACCCAGCGCCGGTACACCGAAATCTCTGTCAGAGATGGTGCAGGCTGTTCCTACGCAGCCGCCGATATACGCCGCTCTGGCGCCATAGACCGCACCGTCATAGCTGTGTGCCCGCCGCGAACCAAATTCCATCACACTTCTGCCGTCGGCAGCACGGACAATACGGCTGGCTTTCGTTGCGATGAGACTCTGGTGATTGATTGTCAGCAGCACCATGGTTTCAACCAACTGTGCCTGGATGATCGGACCTCTCACGGTCACGATCGGCTCGCCGGGGAAGATAGGGGTTCCTTCTTCTACCGCCCAGACATCACAGGAGAATGTAAAATCGCGCAGATAATCCAGAAACGCCTCGCTGAAAATCCCCTTTGTCCGGAGATAGGCAATATCCTCCTCGGTAAAGGACAGCGTCTTCATATACTCGATCGTCTGTTCAAGTCCTGCCATGATGGCAAAACCACCCTCGTCGGGATTACGGCGGTAGAACATATCAAAGGTAGCGATCACGTCCTTCATCCCGTTCTCAAAATATCCTCCCGCCATCGTCAGTTCATAGAAATCCGTCAGCATTGTCAAATTGATCTTATTGTATGCCATATCATTCATCTCCTTTTATTTGAACGCAACATATCATTTCCGGGGACCGGTCATCGGATATGGGTGACCACCTCGATTCCGTTTGTCTGCATGATGAGAAACGCGGACAGTTCGGCCGTATCCGGGAGTCTGGAGGGCAGGGAACAGGTTGCCACCAGTTCACGCACCACAATGACTCTATTGGGACGGTCAATACGGTTGAGTCCGCTTTTGAGCGACAAGGCAAGCTGCAGCACACACATATCCGTGCAGTCACCGGTAAGAATAAAAGTATCGAACCCCTTGTCGATCACGCTGTTCCGGAAATCATCCTCAAGCCAACCGTTGACAGACAGCTTGGGGAATACCCTGAAATTGGCAGCCTGTTTCAGTTCATCCGTCAGTTCACTTTCCGCCGTTCCTGCCACACAATGTACAGGATAGGTGAGAAACTCGGCACAGTTATCGGGATGAGCGTCGCAGAGGGCGTAATTTGCTATTCCGGCATCTTCACAGCGAGAAGCAAAATCCGCCACCGGTTGATTGACGGACAACACCTCCTGACTGGAAAGCGCACCGAATTTCACGAAGCCGTTGACCATATCGACTGCAATATGCACGGTCCTGGTGCTGTCCAGATCAGAAAACGGCAGGATCCTCTCCTGAGAAAGCTCCCGATAGAGTCTTTCATAATCCTGAAGAACCTTTTCAACATTCACGAATGTTTTCACAGCGATCACTCCTTTGTTATTCTCATAGTGAAACTATCAATCTGATATTATCAGTTATAGCATACTCTTTCTGATTTTGCAATAGTTTCCGCAAATTTTTTATTGCACCATGATAAAAACACTCGCAGCAATTCATGGCATAACATGGCATGATTTTATCAATATGTAAAAATATCAGGTCAATTTTTTTAATTAGTTTAAATAGTGAACAAAAATGTAATATTTCATTTGGTAAATATACAATGTGATTTCATTATTTCGACAAACTTCAACACGAATATTCTTGCACTATTGCTATTGTCATTTAATTGATTTTACTTTATAATTTTTACAGTAATTTATGATTTCTCGAAAAATCTTAATAGAGGGGTGTAACGAATGAGATTGCGAAAGCAAGCACTTGGCTCCAGAAATCTCATCGGAGTCCGGGTTGAGGAAGCACGCAAAAAGAAAGGCATGAAGCAGAAGGAGCTTTTAGCACAGCTCCAAGTGCGGGGTGTTGATATGAATGCTTCCGGACTTTCCAAGCTTGAAGGACAGATCAGATATGTTACAGATATAGAGTTGGTTGCATTGGCAGATATTCTCGAGGTATCTGTTGACTATCTACTCGGCAGGGAAACGAAGCAATGACAAGAGACGGCTGAATAATCAGCCGTCTTTTTCAATGGAATAAAACGAAAGGCATCCATCCGGCTGCGGTGGGAGGGTGCTTGGCTTTTTCAATGGAATTGTATTTACAATTATTAAGAATTGTGGTATAATATACCCATCATATTCATTGGGGGTCATTCTCATGGAAGCTTATAAAAAAGAATTTATTGAATTTATGGTAGATTGTCAGGTATTGAAATTCGGTGACTTCGTTACCAAGAGCGGCAGAAAAACACCGTTCTTTGTCAATACCGGTTTCTATCGTACAGGCGCTCAGCTCAGAAAACTCGGCCAGTATTATGCGGAGGCGATCCATAATACCTTCGGTCTGGATTTCGACGTACTTTTCGGACCTGCCTATAAGGGTATTCCGCTTTCTGTAGCAGCTACCATTGCTATCAGCGAGAAATACGGCAAGGATATCCGCTACTGTTCCAACCGAAAGGAAGTCAAGGATCACGGCGATAAGGGCATTCTTCTGGGCAGCCCGATCAACGACGGTGATAAAGTCGTAATCATCGAAGACGTCACCACCGCAGGCACTTCCATCGAAGAGACGCTGCCGATCATCAAGGCACAGGGAAATGTCTCTCCGGTCGGACTGGTCGTATCCGTTGACAGAATGGAAAGGGGCCAGGGAGAGAAGAGCGCTCTTTGCGAGATTCAGGAGAAGTACGGTCTGAAAACCACGGCTATTGTTACCATGGCCGAGGTCATTGAGCATCTGTATAATAAAGAGTACAAGGGAAGAGTCGTCATTGACGATCAGCTGAAGGCTGCCATCGACGATTATTATGCACTCTACGGCGCAAAATAATCGTCCCTTCACCGGCAAAAGCACAGAGAGTTTTCTTTGTGCTTTTATTTTTCAAGGAGACAGTACAATGAAAAAAATCCTATGTTCTATCCTTTGTGCAGGACTGTTGTCCGCTTTTACCGTCCTGCCGGCATCGGCTGCTGTCCCATCGGAGGTCCCGTCCGAATCCGTTGTCTATATGCTGACACTTGACAGTCCTTCACTCCTGGATCATGTGCTCAGCTCCGACCGCTATGATTCTATGAAGGAACTGATTTTTTCTCCGGAAGGAAAAGCGCTCAGCAATAAGATCAGCAATGAACAGCAGCAGATACAGCAGGCCGTCACCGCTCTACTGCCGGACGCAGATTTCAGTAAAAGCCGCTCCTTCTGCGCCGTCACCAACGGAATCACCTTCAGCGCACCGCTTTCCGCCAAAAAGCAGCTGGAAAAGCTGCCGGGTGTCCGTTCCGTGGAGATCTCCGGAACGACAGTTGTCCACACGTCAGCAAAAACGGCTCCCGCAACCGCAACAAAGGTTCAGAAAAAAGCGGTTTACGGCAGTGCGCAAAAGGCCACCATTGATACGAAGACCGCCTACGACAAGGGCTACACCGGAAAAAGCACCTTGATTGCGGTGATTGACAGCGAGTTTGACGTCCAGCACGAAGCGTTTTCCGTCAAACCGGCAGAAGCGGCATACGACAAGGAATACGTTTCCATGATCAATGATGTCACACCGCTGAACATTGACAAGCGCTATCGGATTGAAGATGTATATTCCAGTCCGAAGATCATCTACGCCTATGATTATGGAGAAAATGATCTTGACTGTCAGGACGAGCGGTACTATCACGGCACCCACGTCAGCTGTATCGCTGCCGGCAACAGCGGAAGAAACAGCGAATACAATTATCATGGGGTCGCCTACGATGCACAGCTTGCGCTGTTCAAGATTTGCGATCAGGAAGGAAATCTTACCAGCGAAGCGCTCATTGCGGCTCTGGACGATGCCGTCAAGCTCTGTCCGGACGCAATCAACTGCAGCTTTGGTGCCAGAAAGTATCTGCAATACGAATATGAAGGGAAATCGTTAATTGAGAAGCTGACAGATTCGGGAATTGCCGTGATCGCGTCAGCCGGCAACGATCGGTATAACGGTTACGATGTGGAACAGATTTCATTGCCGACGGACTTTGTTCATTACAGCACGGTAGGAACCCCTTCGTCTATGGATAGTGTCCTTTCCGTGGCATCCTGTGAGCCGTTAAAGACCTATGAGATGAAAACCTATTATCTGTTCAACGGCGAACTGAAAAAAGAGATCCGTTTCATTTCCGTTTTCCTTGGGGGTATCGAGGAACTGTCGCAAGGCGGCAATGAGACGGAAGCACTGAAACGGCAGGATGAAGAGACGTGGGAAGAAGAAGACGATGGTTCGGAATTGTATGATTATCTGTATCTGGATATTGACGGTTCGGAGGAATCGTTCAAGGATCTCCAACTGCACCGGAAATACCTGATTCTCAACAAGGGAGACATTCCCCTGGAGGAGATGCTCAGGAATGCCGTTCATCACGGTTGTATCGGATTGGCTCTCATTGATGACGGGAAGCCGATTGAGATTACACAAACCGGGACAGAGGACGGTACGATTTTTTTACTGGACAGCTCCGTAAAATCCTATTTGGAGGAGAAGCCCACCGGCAAACTGAAAGTAATCGTTGACGAAAAGTACACGTCAACGGACAATCCCTATGCGGGGGAGATGTCCTATTTCAGTTCCCTGGGCGTTCGTTCAGACCTCACGCTCAAGCCTGATATCACAACTCCGGGTAGTAATATTTTTTCTGCGGCCTATGATAACAGCTATGCCAATATGTCCGGTACCTCTATGGCCACGCCCTGTGCGACAGGTTCTTATGCGCTGATGAAGCAGTACCTCAACGAAAGCGACATGGCGGAGCATCTGTCCACCGATGAGATGGAGGAGCTGATCTACAAGCTGCTGATGAGTACGGCAACTCCGGCCGTATTCCAACAAGGAGATGAGACCACGCCGAAAACCTATTACAGTCCCAGGTATCAGGGGGCAGGGATCGCCGCTCTGGGAAAAGCGCTCGAAACAAAAGCCTATCTGTCTGTTGACGGAAAGCGCCCGAAGATTTCCATGAAGGACGATCTCAGCGGACAGTACACCTTCTCCTTCACGGTGACAAATCTGTCCGAGGAAACGGTATCCTATCCGCTGCAAGCAGTGCTGCAAACAGACGACTATCAGTTAAAGACAGATGAGAAAACAAAGAAGCAATATCCGGTCAATCAGACCGATCCAGTCTCCATCATGGATCAGGCACAGATCAGCTTTACCGTCAACGGACAGAAAACCGATACCGTTACGGTAGCTCCGGAGTCCGATATCTCCGTCACGGTACAGATCATTCTTGATCCGGAATTTGTCCGGCAACGCAGCACCGTCTTTACCAACGGATTTTTTGTGGACGGGTTCATATTCCTGACGTCTCCGGAGCAGCCGGAGCTGTCGCTGCCGTTTACCGGGTTCTGCGGTGACTGGTCAAAAGGACCGATCTTCACCTCTACCGTCTACGACCAGGAAAAACAATTCCCGTACCTTGACAGCGGACTTGCAGTCGGTATCAATCACAACAACAGGATGATCTCACTTCCTCTCGGTGTCAATTCCCTGTATTACAAGGAACTTCCCACGGAGCTGTCCTTCGGCATCAACGCCATTCGGGATTATTCCATGCAGAATCCGTCACTTCCCACAGCCGCGCTGGTGCCGCAGCTCTACCTGCTCCGTGATACCATGGATTACACGATCAAGATAGAGGATATGGGCGGCAATTTGTTGTATTATCAGAACTTCGGCAGCATTCCCTCGGTATTCAGCTATGATTACAACCCCGTGGAGGAGTTTAGTGAAGAACAGAACCGTTCTTTTCTGGAAGAACTCCGAAAATGCTGTGAGACCCTGTTTGAAGGCACCTATCTCTACACGGTGCAGGCTTCCACCATCAGTTCAAAAGGAAATTCCGAACGAACGGAGAGCCGCAGCTTTGAAGTGCGTGTCGATAACACCGAGCCGGAGATCCTGACATCATTTCTGGAGAAGGGGGAGGACGGGCGCATCTATCTCACCCTGACCACCTTTGATAACGGCTTGTTACAGGGAATCCAGTTCTTTGCAGTCAAGTGCGACAGCAGCGGCAATATTGAAAAGCAGGTAGATATCCTTGCGGATCTGCGGACCCGCTGCGGTGAAAGCAACTTCTGCAAGGTAGACTATGATACCGATACGCATTATTATACCTTCACCTTTGATGTCACGGATTATCAGGAGCTCATCAGCGAAAAGAAGAATGCGAAGAAGGAAGTCTACCACGATGACAATGTAACGATCGAGTTTGAACCAAGCCAGGAGTATAAGGATGTCAGTGATACGCTCCTGGGCTACCGTGCATTGGATTATGCCTATAATACCAGCAGCATGAAGGTGATCGACGTGAATCACTATGGCGTCCTGGAGCTGCAGTTCTGTGACAGCAAGGGAGCTCCCGTGAAAGACCTTGCCGTCATGCTCGATGGGAAAGAGTACCGCACCAGCGATAAAGGCACGCTCAATCTTGGCAATCTGTCCCTTGGCACAAAATCCCTCCAGCTTGCCGATGACGCCTATCAATGGGAGGATGCTTCAGACGTCCAGCTTCTGTATCTGACTCCCGTAAGCTGTTATCTCAGCAAGACAATGACGGTACAGAAGAAACAGCCTCCGTCGCCGGCGCCGCTCCATCCCGAAGAGGAAAAGAAACCGGATCCGAAGCCTGACAAGCCGAAGCAGCCCGTCAGTCCGTCGGAAACGTCTGCGGATTACCCGGTTTCGCCGGAGCCCCCCCAGACTGTCAAACCAACGGATATTCCCGATACCGGTAATCGTCCGAACCCGGTGGTTCCGCTGACGGTTCTGTTGGTATTCTCTGCCGTCGGCTGCATCTTCCTGACCGGCAGAAGCAAAAAACGAAATCAGCCATAAACTGAAAAACCGCTGTTTATCCACTCAGATAAACAGCGGTTTTATCATACCTGCCAAAGGCTCAGTTCTTTTCCAGCTTTTTCAGACGGTCCATCTCTGATTTATCAATCCGGATCTGACCATCCTTGATGATGCTGACATCGGCTACTTTATAATGATGAGCCGCCGCATCAGGGGATTTATGCAGGGACACCGACAGCATTCCGGTAATCAGGTTGACATCTACCACCGTACCCTTGCCATCAGGGGTATTTACAATTGCCCCCATCTTGGGAGTACGCTTGAGCAGATCCGTATAGGCCTCCTGCTCGTATTTCAGGCAGCACATCAGACGTCCGCAGGTACCGGAAATTTTCACAGGATTCAGTGACATTCCCTGTTCCTTTGCCATCTTGATGGACACCGGCTGAAAGTCACCCAGGAAGGTCTTGCAGCAGAAGGGTCTGCCGCAGATACCCAGACCGCCCAGCATCTTTGCTTCGTCTCTCACACCGATCTGCCGCAGCTCGATCCTCGTGCGGAACACATAGGCCAGATCCTTGACCAGCTCACGGAAATCCACCCGCCCGTCAGCCGTGAAATAGAAGAGGATCTTGTTATTGTCGAAGGTGTATTCCACATTGATGAGCTTCATTTTGAGCTTATGGTCCCTGATCTTCTGATTGCAGATATCGAAGGCCTTTTTTTCTTTTTCTTTATTATCGGCAACACGTTTCAGATCATCCGCCGTTGCCACACGGATAAGCTTTTTCAGGGGATAGCTGATCTCGTCATCGGGAATGGTACGGTTATCCATAGCAACCTCGCCGCATTCCACGCCACGGCTTGTCTCCACGATGACATACTCACCCTTTGAGAGGGTTTTCCCGTCGGGATCAAAGTAATAGATCTTTCCAACATCTCTGAATCTAACACCGATTATAGAAGCCATATTATCCTCCGTTTTATTGATTTCGTAACTCCGCACACAGCCAGGTGCCATAGCAATTCAAATTGACATTGACATTCAGGATACTGCGGGCATTTATGATTTTTTCCTGCAGCAGAAACAGTCTTTTCTGCGTCATTTTAGCGGCAATTGTTGCAGCCTCTGTGAGATTGGTCCTACCGCCGACAGATGCCTTCACACATTCCGTAACGACCTCGCACAAAGCATCCAGTACACGGACAGCAAGTGCCCGGTTCTGGACTGCCTGATATAGCAGCTGTAACAGACGATATTCCGTTGAAAGAGGGATCGCCTGCATGATCTCCACCGCCAGCCCACGGGCTTCTTCCAGTTTTCCCTCCAGCAGCTCGATCGCCAGATCGATATTGCCGCCGCTGCTCTGCGCCGCCTTTTCCAGCTCTGACCGCTCCTTGTCGGGATAGCGCGATTCCAGGAAGCCGACCGCTTCCTCCACCGCTGCCGGATAGAGCGAGATGATTCTTGTCCGGGAGCGGATGGTCTGCAGCAGGGAAGTCGCAGAGACTGCCGTCATCACAAAGGTGACATTTTCAGGCGGTTCCTCCAGCACCTTCAGAAACGCATTCTGAGCAGCGGGAAGCATCTTTTCGCAGTGAAGAAGGAGATAGACCTTCTGCCGGGCCTCATTGGGCTTGATGTACGCAGAAGAGCGGATATTTCTGATGGATTCAATGTTCAGGCCGCCAGTCTGTTCGCCATCGGCAACCAAAATGTCGGGGTGGATGCCTTTCTGTGCCTTGGCGCAATCCGGACAATGACCGCAGGGCTGTTGTTCATTGGAAGAGCAGACGCAATACTGGGCAATAATCCCGGCAAGGGTAGTTTTTCCCGTACCCTTGGCACCCTCAATCAGGAGTGCATGGGGCAGGACGTTTTTTTTCATAACTTCCGACAGTTCAAAGAGCACCTCGGCATTTCCCGCAAATTCCGAAAGAAGCATAGCAGGCCTTATCCTCCCGATTCAAATTTGCCGTTTCACACGACACATCCTGTTTCATTATAGCGTATTTCACCGTTTTTGACAAGTGTTTATGGTTATCTTTCACGGAAATCAATTCTGACCTGTCAGTTCCCAGGGAAAACCTTTTTCTGGCGAAAAAAGGTTTTCCACGGACCCCTTTCCAAAATTCGCTGAAGGATATACCTTGCAGCATTCGGTAAACACTAACCTCTCATCACTAACTTCTCATCGTTGTTGATGAAGAATATGCAAAGACTTTCAGGCAAGGATTTTTCAAAATTGATTTCCGTGGTTATATTTTGCACTGTTACCCACTGCTGTTGGATGACAGCTTCTGCCGTGGAGCATAGAACTCCTTTGTTTCCGCCACCCGGACAACCTCTGAACGATGTTGTTCCAGCAGCAGAGTTATCGCATACAAATCTATCCAAATTTCGTTGTCACATTCCTTCTGACTCTCATCAAAAATCAGTTCCAGACCGAAATGCAGGTGGGGCGTTTCGATATTATTGGTATTTTCCGTCTTGCTGTAACCGGTGCGTCCGGCATAACCGATCACATCACCGGCATGAACCGTCATTCCTTCGGACAGGCCTTCATGGAAGGGGCGGTTCTGACGCAGATGGGCATAATAGTAGTAACGCCTGCGGTCATTGCTCCTGATACCGATCCGCCAGCCGCCGTATTCGTTCCAGCCCATCACTTCCACCGTCCCGTCCTCCACGGCAATGACAGGCGTTCCCACCGCACACATCATATCGTGTCCCAGATGCTGACGGGCATAGCCGTAGGTTCTGGAAGCGCCGAAATCATCGTAATGGGAATAGGAGAAATTCTTTGCCAGGGGAGAACAGACCTTTAGCCCATAGGTTTCCGTCTCCGTCACATTTCCCTGTTCATCAAAACCGTACTCCGTATACTTTCCGACAAATCCATCCAGCATGGCTCCATATACCTGCCGATAATAATCATAGTATTTCATTCCCCTTGTAAGCTCCGGAACCGATTTTCCATCCCGGAGCTGCGTGAGGATCCCGTCCATATCGGATGCCCGGTAGCGCCCGAAATCCCCGCCGTATGATGCCCCCAGAACAGCCAGCACCTCCACCCAGTTGATTTTCACATCCTCGTTCTGTGAAAGAATATCCGCTTCCAATGCTTTTTCCAGAGCAGGGGATGTCACGTTGAATTCCGCATAACGGATAAAATCAGGTTGTTTTGTCGTCGCCCCCGTCATGGAAAAACACACCGCACACCAGACCAGGACAGACGAGATCAGGACAGACAGCAATCGTTTCATCAGCTTCACCCGTCCTATCTCTATGCACCCGGGAGGAAAAAAATACACACCGCCCTGAGACGGTGTGTAGACACTCAATCTGCATATCGTGAGGAAAGACCATAATACTCTTCCAGCGTCAATCCGCTTGCCGTGATCTTCTGAGCCTTTTCTACGCCCAGATAACGGATATGCCATGATTCATACTGGTAGCCTGTCACCGATTCCTTTCCTTCCGGGTAGCGGATAATGAACCCATATTGGGAGCAGTTCCGGGCAAGCCATTTGGCTTCGGGCGTATCGGCAAAGGCAAACGCCGTACTATTGATATCAAAAGCCAGCCCTGTCTGATGCTCGGAATGACCGGGACGCGCGGAAACACGGTCCGCTTCATACTGACCCCTGTCATAAACGAAGGACTGGTAGGTAACGCTCTGAACCGAATAGCTCCGGTAGCCGGAGATGATCCCGATCCAGATATTCTCCGCAGCGGCATCAGCCTGCATCCGGTAAAACGCATCCAGAGCCTCCGGATCTTCACCATAGCCGTAATCAGCCGGCAGGGGATAGGTCTTGTTGACGATCAGAATATCGTCCACATAGGTAGCACCGTTGACGGTCTTGATTTTTGTCAGAGCCTTTTCTGTCGGATCGCTCCATGCAGAATACTCCGAATAGCCGTCAACCACCTTAAAGCTCCTGACACGGAAGCGGTAGGTACGGTTCTCCAAGAGACCTTGCAGCTCACAGGAAAGCGTATCCTTACCGACTCTGGCAATTCTGGCAGGTTTTTTCTGATCCGCGGGAACATATTCCAGTTCGTAACCGTCAACATCCTTCACCGCTGTCCATTCCAGCAAAGCAGTCGTGACCTTCGTTGAACAGGCTGTGAGAACCGGGCTGTCAGGAACAACGATATAAGGTACTTTCTGACTGCCCTCATAATCGCCCCGCATGGTGATGGTCAGTTCATGCTTGCCCACGGACGAGGATTCTTCCTCCGCAGAGACCACATAATCCGTCCCCTCCACCAATGTTTTATTCCGATAGCTGATCGTGACATCTGGCTGGCTTTTCTCGGTATTGCCGTGAAGCTCTTCCAGCTTGATCTTACAGTCATTGATTTTGATTGCGGGTACCGTGCTCACAGCTTCCTGTGAGGGCTGCACCACGGACACCGGAGCCTCCGACAGGGTTTGCGGCGGTGTTGCCGGCTTTTGTGTACAGGCGCCGGTCAGCAGTACGGCAGCCACTATGGTACCAATGCTGGCACTTCGTTTCATAATCATCTTCCTTATCTTTTCTCTGTTTACGATACCCATTGTAACCCTTCTCAGCCTGCAAGTCAATATCAAAATCTCAGAAAATATTATTCCAATAGGGATACTCCACACTGATAAAATGCTCTGTCAGGAGCGCCGCAGACGAACACTCCGCTAAAAACAGGGAGAGCTCCCGGCGGTCCAGATAATCCTGGGCCTTATGGAGAGCCTCCTCGATTTCGTCAAGCCGGCCGTGCGATTCAAACAGCAGCATTGTATCAAGACGTTCATCCCATCTCTGCCGTGCTGATGTCAGACTGTTTTTGGCACGGTCGGTATCACCGTTTCGTGCATAGGAATACGCCTCCTGCAGGTCGGCAAGAACAGCCTGTGCCGTGTGGGTGTTGACGAGAAATCCGGTGATCATCAGCCCCACAGCGATGAACAGCACGACAAGCGCTCCATACAACCGGCGCATCAGGTCACCTCCTTCCGGATGATCTGATAAGTTCCTTGTTTGTCCATATTCATCAGGAAAACATCCCTGATGTGCAATCCCCGTTTCTGTAAGACTTGCTCGATTTCATGGGCACTCGTCCCGCAGTACTTCATAGAGGCAGGGGATAGCTCTCCGTCGCTGATGACCGTTACCGCCAACGGCTTTTCCACAGGCATCAGCTTCATATCCTTCCGGGTCACCGTCTCGTCTGCCGCCTTTTTCATCACACTCATCTTACCGTTTGTCTCAACGATCGCAAAGGCAACCTCATTGATATCAAAGATATCCTTCTGGCGGAGCTGTTCATACAGATCCTCGGTGCTGATCCGCAGCTGGATCATCGCCTGTTGGTCGATTTTTCCGCTATCAATGACGATCACAGGCTTTCCGCAGACAAGCCGTCGGATCTTTGCCCGCTTGAGCATGAGATAGGAGAGCAGAATTTCACACACCAACAGTACCATAATGGGAATGACACCGCTGAGCATAGATTGATCGGTATCCTGCATGGGAATTGACGCGATATTCGACATCAGCAGCGTAATCACCAGTTCACTTGTCTGCATTTCGCTGATCTGCCGTTTTCCCATCATTCTTACGGCAAAGATAATCATCATGTACAGCAGCACGGTGCGGATGGTTGAAATAAGCATAATCGGCATCACCCTTGTTCCTGGAATGATTACCGTTAGTATGGCACGCCCTTCCGGAAATATACCCGATTCCCATGTATATTTTTCATTGAAAACGCACATAGTACATGGCAGAAGAAACCAGAACGGAGGTATGATAACGGATGTTCCGACTGATACAAGACCTCGCCAGAATCTATTCTCCTCGTTCCCCAAAGCCCTTTGTGGAACCCAACACCGCTCTGAGCCGGACGCTGAACGAGAATCTTCACTATCTGCGCAGCGCGTTCCACAACAGTGCTGATCTCACCATCCGGGAGATCAGACCGTCCGGTCATGGGGCGGCAGTGATTTCCATTGACAACATGATTGACAAACAGGTTTTGGCAGAGGGAATCCTCACGCCGCTGCTTTCATGGAAGTTTGTCGGAGAGCCGGAGAGATTTCTGCAAACGATCTGCGAGAAGATTCTCTGCACAGCCGATACCGCCGTCCTTTCGAGCTTTGAACAGGTAGAAAGCGCCATCATGTCCGGTAGCGCAGTCATCCTGATGGACGGCTGCCGGGAGGGGCTGTCCATCGGCATCCAGGGGTATGCCAGCAGAAGCATTTCAGAGCCGGAATCAGATGTGGTACAGCGGGGTTCCAAAGAAGGCTTTGTGGAGGCTTTGCGGGTGAATATGACCCTGATCCGCCGACGTCTGAAAACGCCGCAGCTCACCTTTGAGACCATGACCATCGGAGAAACGGGAAAGACAGAGGTGGCGCTGTGTTATCTGACCCATGCGGTTTCTCCGCAGATTCTGGAAACGCTCCGTGACAGGCTCAAAAAAGCGGACCTGAAAACGGTGCTGGCAGCGGGCTATCTTGTCCCGTTTTTAGAAGAGAAGAAGGATTTTTCGTTTTTCAGCAGCGTGGGCATCTCGGAGCGCCCCGATACCGTCTGCGGCAAGCTGACAGAGGGGAGAATCGCCGTCCTGGTGGACGGAGTTCCCTCTGCACTGATTGTACCGTATCTGTTTGCCGAGTATTTTCAGACCCTGGATGATTATTCCAACCGCGCCTACTTTGCAACCTTTACCCGCTTTCTGAAATACGCCGCATTTCTGATTTCCATTCTGCTGCCGGGACTTTTCACCGCCCTGTGCACCTTTGATCCGGAAATGTTTCCCAGTTTGCTGCTGAATAAAATAGCAGGCTCCATTGCCGCCACCCCCTTGTCCATTACCGCAGAGACGATCCTGATTCTGTTTGTTTACGAGATCATGCGGGAAGCCGGTCTTCGGATGCCGCAGCCGCTGGGATATGCGGTCAGTATTGTCGGCGGACTGGTGGTGGGAGATACCGCCGTCAATGCGGGGCTCATCGGTGCTCCAACCCTGATGGTCGTTGCCGTCACCGCGATCAGCACCTATGTCATTCCCGATCTCTATGCTCCCTCCTGTCTACTGCGGTTCATCTTTACGCTGGCAGGCGGTATTTTCGGAATCTGGGGCATTGCTGCCCTGATCAGTATCGTTCTTATCAATCTATGTGCCAAAAGCAGCTTCGGCGTTCCCTTCACTTCACCGCTCACACCGTTTTCTGCCTATGCCTTCCGGGATGTAATCGTACGCGCCGGCTGGAAAATACTCTCTAAAAACACCGCAAAAATCCAGGATCTGCCCGGAGCAGAGGGGGAACAGCATGAAGGATAAACCGATCATTACATCCGGTCAGCTGATGACGCTCCTGTTTGTCAGCCGGATCTCGTTAAGTCTCCTGTATACCAGCACGCTCTCTGGGAAAGCATCTCCCTGGGAACTGCTCCTGCCGTTACTGTTGTTTCTGCCGGTGATGCTGATCCTGCTGCTGCCGTGTTTTTGGCTGTACCGTCGCCGGGAACAGGCACCGTCACTCTTCGGGCAATCCTCCCGTCAAACAACAGGCAAACTGCTTCCCATACTCTATGGGCTGTACTTTTCAGGCTCAGCTGTCTTTGGACTTGCCTCCCTGTTTGATTTCATGCAGGCAGTGGTGCCGGAAGGGATTGCCCCCAAGCTGCTGCTGACCTTCCTGCTGACAGGCTGTATCTACGCATCCGTCAAGGGAATAGAGGCGTCCGCCAGAATGTCGGCAGTCGTTGCGGCACTGATGGTACTCTCTGCCGTCCTTTCGGTGAGCTTGTTAATGCCGGGTTTTCAAACCAGGAATATCCCCGTATATCAGGGATTTTCCTTTTCTGCCGTAACTGACGGTCTTCTCTTTTTGTTGTCACGCATGAACAGCGTCACTGCCATACACGTTCTTTCTCCTCATCTCAAGGGGAATCTCCGCCGCAGCATCAAGGTATATATTTCCGTCAGTCTCCTGATTCTGCTGGTCATGTTGATCGTCCTGCAGGGCTCTTCCGGAGATTATCTGTTATCACGAACCCGACAGGTCTATAACGGACTGGAAGCCTCCGGAACACTGCAGCGACTGGATCCTATCTTCATTCTCGTGATCGTCTGTTCTGCCTTTTGCCACCTGAGTCTGCTCTTGCTTTGCGCGGCAGAATCTCTGAACGCCGCTTTTCCGGAACAATCGGGGAGAAAGCTCTCTATCCTGTGCGGAAGCTTTCTATGGATTGTCATGCTCCTGTTCTCCGACGGTGTCTCGGTGGTCCTGTGCAACCGGTATCTCTGGGCGGTCATCAATGTAGTCTTTCTCACGGTGATACCGATGGGTGTATTTGTCATTTCAAAGCTCGGAAGAGGTCTGCACCGCCGGATCGCACTACAAGGAACAGCCAGTCTGCTCCTGCTCACGTTAATGCTGTTTTTGCTTCCCGGCTGCGGCAGTATCCAACTTAACCAGCGCATCATCATCCAGGGAATCGGAATTGATCGGAATGCCGACCGTTATCAGCTGACGTTCATCACGCTTGATACAGAAAAAGCCGACAGCGAAAACAGCTCAAAGCTTCTCTATGCAGAGGGCATGACACCGGAACAGGCGATCGGCTCATTGGAAACCGAAAGGGGGAAACGGGCATTATTCAGTCAATGTCTGTTTATCATGCTGAATCCGGAGGCAACTGCCCATCTTCGGGAAAGTCTTGCATACTGTGCAGACCTTCGGGATATTCAGAACAGTACCAACCTGATGACGGCAGAAGATACCGCCGAGAGAACGATCACTACTGCTGTCAATGAACTGGGCTATCACGCAGAGGACATCAATATGCTCACCGACAGCAAAGCAGTCGTACAGTCCGGCGTGCATTGTTCATTGATGGAGCAACAGTCAGAGAGGGGAGCACTCCGGCTTCCGGTTGTCGTATTGCAGACCAGGACGCATTCTCTTCACATTAACGGAAGTTATCTTGCCGACCAATCCTCCCGCTGAGGGATGCAGTACAACAACCATTGTTGTGGAAAAGGGATTGCTCCCTGGAATTTTTTCCGTCAAATGGATTTCTACGGGAACACGGAAATCAATTTTGACCTGCCACTTCCCGGGGAAAACGTTTTTCTGGCGAAAAAAAGGTTTTCCCCGAACCCCTTTCCAAAATACGCTGAGGGATAAACCCCGCAGCAATCGATAAACACTAACTTTTTATCGTTGTTGACCAACGATTTGCAGGGACATTCTGGCAAGTTTTTTTAAGATTTGATTTCCGTGCTACGGGAAAGTCCGGAATTGACAACAAGGATATGGTTATTGTACAATGGGGAAAAGAGAGTTGATGAATATGATCGTCTGGAATCCGTGGCACGGCTGTAAAAAGATCAGTCCGGGCTGTGAACACTGCTATATGTACCGACAGGATGAGAAAATCGGAAAAGACAGCACGAAGGTGGTACAGACAAAGAATTATTACCTGCCCCTGAAACGAAACCGTAATAAGGTTTATTCGCTCACCAGTCTTGATAATCCCATCTATGTCTGTATGACCTCCGATTTCTTTATCGAAGAAGCGGATCGGTGGAGAGATGAGATCTGGAAGGTCATCCGCTACCGATCCGATCTGAAATTCAAGATCATCACGAAACGGATCCACCGGATGAAGGAATGTCTGCCGCAGGACTGGTGGGGCGGCTACCGGAATGTCACGATCGTGTGTACCTGCGAAAACCAGAAGACGGCTGATGAACGTCTGCCCATCCTGCTGTCCACCCCTATGATTCATCGGGAAATCATCCATGAACCGATGCTGGAAGCCATCAACATTGAACCGTACCTCCGGGAGGGATTGATCGAAGCCGTCACCTGTGGGGGAGAATCGGGTGAGGATGCCCGTCCCTGCAACTATGACTGGATCCTCCGGACCCGTGAGCAGTGCATAAAGAACAATGTCTCGTTTGAGTTCCACCAGACAGGCGCGCATTTCATCAAAGACGGTCGGCATTATGAGATCGAACGCTATCTGCAGTCACTCCAGGCGAAGAAAGCGAATATCAATTTTCAGCGAAAAACCGAAAAAAAGCCTGACCCTTATGAGGATATCCTCATAGAACTGGCACGTTCACTCTATCGGAGCAGTTTTATCCTCACACCGAAGGCATTGGATTACTGTGAGAAGAAGGGGATGAAGGAGATTCGCCGGGAGGCCTTTGAGGCGGTGAGGGAGTGCCTGGGAAAGGCCTGCTATCCCAACGACGGCTACCAGACGCCCCGGAACTGGCACCCCATCTATACCGCCATGTTCGCTACGGCCACCGATAACCGTGAAAATCTCTCCAAATGGCACCATATCCCCGGCGGACGGCGCCTGACTGAAAATGAGATCAATTACATTGTCGGACTGCTCCTGAGCTGGATCACCCGGCAGATCAACGGAGACCCCATCCGACACGATTTCTTCACACCGCCGCTTGATATTACATAAAACAAGCCCCGTCAATCCATTACGGTTGACGGGGCATTATCATATCAGTCTACCAATTCGGGATCATAGCTCTCCTTCCAGGGGAGACCAAACTTATTGAGATCCTCCATGAAGGGATCGGGATCAAACTCTTCAATATTGTGCACACCGGGCTTGTTCCATTTTCCGGTCAGGAGCATGGCGGCACCGATCATAGCAGGAACGCCGGTCGTATAGGAAACTGCCTGTGAACCGACTTCCTTGTAGCATTCCTCATGGTCGCAGACGTTATAGAGATAGTAGGTCTTGTCCTTGCCGTCCTTCTTGCCGATGAAGATACAACCGATATTGGTCTTACCCTTGGTTCTCGGACCCAGAGAAGCAGGATCGGGCAGAACAGCCTTGAGGAACTGCAGCGGAACGATCTTCTTGCCTTCAAAGTCGATCGGCTCAATGGAAGTCATACCGACATTTTCCAGACATTTCAGGTGCGTCAGATAGCTCTGTCCGAAGGTCATAAAGAAGCGGATACGCTTGATACCCTTGATATTGAGCGCCAAGGATTCCAGCTCCTCATGGTGCAGCAGGTACATATCCTTTTCGCCGATCTCCGGGAAATTATACACTCTCTTGATCTCCATGGGCTCCGTCTCCACCCATTTACCGTCCTCGATATAGCTTCCCTTAGCGGAAACCTCGCGGATATTGATTTCGGGATTGAAGTTGGTGGCAAAAGGATAACCGTGGTCGCCGGCATTGCAGTCGAGGATATCAATGTAATTGATCTCGTCAAACTCATGCTTCATGGCATAGGCACTGAACACACCGGTCACACCCGGATCAAACCCGCTTCCCAGCAGCGCGGTGATACCGGCCTGCTCAAAACGCTCACGATAAGCCCACTGCCACTTATACTCAAACTTTGCGGTATCGAGGGGCTCATAGTTTGCCGTATCGACATAGTTGACCCTGGTTGCCAGACAGGCATCCATGATGGTCAGATCCTGGTAGGGGAGAGCAAGATTGATCACCACGTCCGGCTTGAAGCTGTTAATCAGAGCGATCAGCTCATCAACGTTATCCGCATTCACCTGAGCCGTAGAGATTTTTGTCTTACCGCCGTCAAGCTTCTCCTTGAGCGCATCGCACTTTGATTTGGTACGGCTGGCAATGCAGATCTCCTCAAACACATCAGGATTCTGGCAGCACTTGTGGATACAAACGCTTGCCACGCCTCCTGCTCCGATAATTAATGCCTTTCCCATTTTCATTACCTCCATTTTGATATCGTTAATATTCACCTTCCATCAGCTGTTTCGTCACATACGTCGGCAGCGAGAAACAGCCCTTATGAAGACGGGTATTGTAATAGTTGGTGTCAATTGACAGCCTGTTCCAACGTCCCTCATCCAGATCGTGAGTAGGATGGTACTTCTTGGAAGCAAATCCAAACAGCCAGTGACCGGAGGGATAGGTGGGGATATGCGCCTGATAGACCTTGCAGACAGGGAAGAACTGCAAGATTTTCTTGTGCGCCTGTTTCATGGAACGGGCATAGCTTTTATAGAAGGGACTTTCATGCTGGTTCACCAGGATACCGTCCTGGTTGAGGGCCTTATAGCAGTTGCCGTAAAATTCCGAGGTAAACAGTCCCTCACCGGGTCCGAAGGGATCGGTGGAATCCACAATAATGAGATCATATTTTTCGTGCACACTTCTGACAAAACGGAGACCGTCGTCAATATAGATATGCACCCTGGGATCATCCAGTTTACAGGCCACCGTGGGAAGATACTCCTTGCAGGCATCCACAACCATACGGTCGATCTCCACCATATCAATATTCTCCACGGTCCTGTATTTTGCCAACTCACGGACGGTCCCGCCGTCACCGGCGCCGATCACCAGCACATTCCGGATGTCGGGATTCACCGCCATCGGTACATGAGTAATCATCTCATGGTAGATAAATTCATCCTTCTGTGTCAGCATGATGCGGTCATCCAACACGAGGATATCGCCAAATTCCGGTGTGCTGAAAACCTCGATGCGCTGAAAATCAGACTGAGCAGAGTATTTCTGTTTGTCACAGCGGATGGAGAACCGCACATTATTGGTTTGTTCCTCGGTATACCACATTTCCAAATCCGTTCACCTCATTTTTCAAGCATAATATTGATTTTTTCGGTATTGATGTCCTCAGCGCCGGTCAGGTTACAGCCCTTTGCTTTTGCATAGATGATGTATTCCAGTGCGTCCTTGGTAATCAGCTCACCGGGCGCCAAAATGGGAATACCGGGCGGATAGCACATCACAAATTCGGCACAGATCCTGCCGACTGTTTCCTTCAGGGGAAGCTGCTGTTTTTCGGCGTAGAAAGCCTCCTGCGGCGAACAGATCACCACAGGTTCAATATATTCGTGGTCGAGCATACCGGCGGAATCCTTGGAATAGAGCCGCTTGACCTCATACAAGGCCGAAATGAGCCGTTCCACATTCAGAATCTTGTCACCCACCGACACGATTGCCAGAATATTGCCGATATCACCGAACTCAATCTGAATATCGTAGCGGTCACGCAGGATATCGTAGACTTCAATGCCGGCCAGACCGATATCCCTGGTATGCACGGAAATTTTCGTCGGGTCAAAATCAAAGATAGTGTCGCCGTCGATCAGCTCACGGGAAAAGGCATACAGACCTCCGAGTTTATTGATCTCGCTTCTCCCGTAGGCAGCAAGCTCGGTGACATATTCAAATATTTTTCTGCCGTTGAGCGCCAGGTTCTTGCGGGAGATATCCAATGATGCCATCAGCAGATAAGAAGCGCTGGTCGTCTGTGTGAGGTTGATGATCTGTCTCACATAGCCTTCAGAGATATCCGGGCCAAGCAGCAGGGCAGAGCTCTGCGTCAGAGAACCGCCTGTTTTATGCATACTCACCGCCGCCATGTCCGCACCCACACTCATAGCCGACAGCGGCATATAATCCCCGAAGTAGAAATGTGTTCCGTGGGCTTCATCCACCAGCACCTTCATCCCGGCTTCATGTGCGAGCTTGACGATCTCACGCAGATTGGAGCACACGCCGTAATAGGTAGGATTGTTGACAATAATGGCTTTTGCATCGGGATGCTCCGCAATGGCCTTTTTAATCGACTCCACTGACATACCAAGCGGGATTCCCAGCCGCTTGTTGACGCCGGGATTCACATACACCGGTACGGCACCGCAGACAATCAGGGCGTTGATGCTGCTGCGGTGGACGTTTCTGGGCATGATGATCTTATCACCGCGCTTACACACGCTCATTACCATCGCCTGAACCGCACTGGAAGTACCGTTCACCATAAAGAAGGCATGAGCGGCGCCAAAAGCATCGGCCATCAGTTCCTCCGCTTCCTTGATCACGCTCACCGGATGGCACAGGTTATCCAAAGGCTTCATGGAATTGACATCCACACTCATGCATTGCTTTCCCAGAAAGCCCGTCAGCTCCGGATTTCCCTTTCCCTGCTTGTGGCCGGGCACATCAAAGGAGACAATTCTGTTTTCTCTGTATTCCTGCAGTGCCTCGAAAACGGGCGCACGGCTTTGATCAAGCTTCATGTTCATTCTCCGTTACTCATAAACATTCGAGCCGCTGAATATTTCAATCATTTCACGTCTCAGGCTATTCGAGATGGCCAGTCTTTCCTTGGGCGGGATCTCATACACATCCGTCTTGAACAGATAGTTCTGCAGTTCCAGTTCCTTGATGAGCAGCTGGGTATGGAAGATATTCGCCTGATAAACATTGATGTCCACCGTATCATAGCGTTTCAGCGTCTCATCCTTGATATAATCCTGAATGGAAGTGATCTTATGGTCAATAAACAGCTTTCTGCCCTCAGTATCTCTGGTAAAGCCCCGAACCCGGTAGTCAATCGTGATGATATCCGAGTCAAAGCTGTCGATCAGAAAATCAAGGGTATTCAGCGGGGAGATGGTGCCGCAGGTAGATACGTCAATATCCACCCGGAAGGTTGCGATGGCATTATCGGGATGATATTCGGGATAGGTATGCACCGTCACATGACTCTTGTCCAGATGGGCAGCAATGGCCTCACCGGCAAAAAAGTTGGCCGCATACTTCCCGCAGTTGCAGGATTCGTCGATTTTCTCCGGCAGACCCTTTTCAGAGATGAGCAGCGTCACGCTGGCACCCTGCGGGTCATAATCCTGCTTGGAGATATTCAGCACCGTCGCACCGATCATCTCGGTCACCTGACAGAGAATATTTGTCAGTCTGTCGGAATTATACTGCTCGTCAATATATGCAATATAATCCTTCTGCTCACGCTCCGTCTTGGCATAGCACACATCATAGATATTAAAACTGAGTGTTTTTTTCAGATTATTGAATCCGTAAAGCTTTAATCTTTTTTCCAATTTTACTCTCACGCCCTTATTTATTATTCTGTCAATCCTGACCGCTGAGCTTCTTCATAATCATGTTGGCGCACATATAAACATTGCCGCCGCCAATGGTAATGATCAGATCCCCCGGCTTTGCTTTTTTCGTCACATAATCTGCGATCTCTTCAAAGGTCTTGAACCAGACGCAGCCGTCGATCTTTTCTGCCAGGTCTTTTGCATAGATATTGTAGGTATTTGTTTCTCTCACGGGAAGGATCTCCGAAAGGATGGCATGATCGGGAATCGAGAGTACCTCAGCAAACTCATTGAGGAACGTATAGGTCCGGGAGAAGGTATGGGGCTGGAAAATTGCCCACACACTACGGAATCCCATACTCATTGCCGTGGTAAGGGTGGCATTGAGCTCGGTGGGGTGGTGCGCAAAGTCATCCGCTACGGTGATACCGCAGGGCTTTCCGAGAATCTCAAAACGTCTGTGTGCACCGGAAAAAGCAGCCAGGGCTTCTGTGACATCCTCAGGCTTCACGCCTAATGTGATGGTAGCAGCAGCGGCGGCCAGAGCATTCATCACATTGAATTTACCCGGCACCTTCAGCTGAACAGAAGCGATCTTCTCGCCCTTATGATACAGGTCAAAGCTGTCACAGACAGAGGATTCACCGGTGATCTCGGCACGGAAATCGTTTCTGCGGCCGAAACCGAAGGTAACAACCTGTTTGCTGCCGTCCTTGATGATATCTGCCACACATTCCATAGAATTATGGTCATCACCGTTAATAACGATACAGGAAGAAGTCTGACGGATAAATTTTTTGAAGGAATCCTTGATTCTGTCAAGGGTCCCGAAATAATCCAGATGATCCTCGTCCACATTCAGGATCACAGCCATAGAGGGATAGATATGTAAGAAAGTATCTACATACTCACAAGCCTCACAGACAATATAATCCGACTGCCCCACACGGCTGTTGCCGCCGATGAAGGGGAGCTTCGCACCGATAATGGCAGTAGGATCGTGCTTGGACATTGTCAGGATCTGCGTGATCATTGAAGTGGTAGTGGTTTTGCCGTGCGTTCCGCTGACAGCGACGGAGCTTTTATATTTCTCCACCACGGCGCCGAGCATGATACAGCGCTCAATCGCGGGAATATTCTGTGTTTTAGCAGACACAAGCTCCGGATTATCGAGCTTGACAGCGGCGGTATACACCACCAGATCAGCACCGTTCACATTCTCGGGAAAATGTCCCATGGTAACCGGAATACCGTAGGAACGGATGCGCTCAAGGGTATCGGACTCCGCTGTATCGGAACCGGTGATCTCATAGCCTTCATTGTGGAGAATCTCTGCCAGCGGGCACATACCGGAACCGCCGATGCCCACAAAATGGATGCGTTTGACATTATCAAGCAGATGCGCGTAATTTTCAACCATGAAAAGCACTTCCAATCTATAATGATTCTTGATGATGATAGGATTCATTTGGAAATATCTATGCATACTCATACGGATATATTATATTACAAAAAAACAAAAAAATAAAGACATATCCCAATATTTATTGAATACGACAAGAAAAAATTCAAAACCCCCTGTAATTTGTCTCATTCTACATTAAACTAACGGCAAGAACCAGTCATCCTGTCAGGACTTACCGCATAAGAATATCAAAAACGGGGGAATAAGATGACAGATACAATTTGGATAACGGTACTGCTTTGCGGAATCCCGGTAATGCTGCTGCTGAGAAGACTCTCCGGGAAAGGACACACCATACGCTCGGTACTGCTGTATATGTTTTTCGGAATCGCAGCGCTTATAGCGGTGAATCTCTGCTCCGGGTTCACGGGAGTAGCCATGCCGGTCAGCCGTCTGACTCTGACGTGCTCCGCTCTATTGGGAATCCCTGGGGTTACGGCAATGCTCCTGCTGCAGATGTTTTTTTAGGAAAGGAGCGACGAACCTGTACACCCAGCGCATCAACAACTGATTGGCCATTGTTATTCCGTTTTCAATCTCATCTCCAACAGTAGAGTGGAGAGCCTGACGAAAAAGCGGAGGGACTCCGAAAAGGCACGGAAGTCAGATTTGAACAATCCTTGCCTGAAAGTTCATTCACATTCTTTAACAACAACGATGATAAGTGAGTGTTTACCGATTGCTGAAAGGTGTATTTTTCAGCGAATTATGGAAAGGGATCCGGAGAAAACCTTTTTTGCAGAAAAGGTTTTCTCCGGAAACAGGCAGGTCAACATTGATTACCGTGCCGAGAAGGGTTAGTGTAAAAATATTCTGGAAAAAGCAGGCACGGGTACTCTGATAGAAAACGGAACTCAAATAATCTGAAAAAACAGCCAGCAAGCGCCCCGTCAAGGGGAGTAGCGGCGGAGGAAGATCATTCACAGCCCTGCTGTGCCGTGCCGGATGTCAGCGACATAGCAGTTTCGTCTTTAACGTACAGAGTGAGCGAAGGCGCCGCAGCTAACGGCAGCGTGACAACACAGCGGCGAGGCGCCGCGCTGAGAAAGCAGGGCAACCGCATGAAAGAATCATGAAAACATGTTAAAAATGACGGAGGCTAAAACGTCATCATCAAAAGAACATTTGAAACGTTTAGCTTTAAGACTTAAGGCAACACCGCATATATCGAAAAAGTATCGGATTC
>ONEU01000021.1 GCA_900316925.1 uncultured Eubacteriales bacterium | reverse complement strand
GGCTGCTCAACTAATGGGTAGCCTCCTACTCGATTGGGCGGGACAGGGAAGAGGCTATCAAAAAATCCTGCTATTATTTATACAAAAAAATCCATAAAAATCAAAATTATGTATTGAATGTTTTGGAAATTTCCTTTATAATAGAAACAGAGTATCGTCAGTCAGTTCGGGAAGGGTATCTTGGGATATTTTTCATCGGAGCTGCAAAATCTAATCAGAACGGAGATCAGACTATGAGAAACATTTTGTTTATCGCATCCGAATGCTATCCGTTTATCAAAACGGGTGGTCTTGCCGATGTTGTCGGTGCACTCCCAAAAATGCTGAACAAGGACGAATTTGACGTCCGTGTGGTCATCCCGAAATATATGTGTATTCCGTGGGAGTACCGTCAGCATTTCAACTATGTGACCAGCTTCTATATGGACCTGGGCTATCTGCCGGACCATAAATACGTTGGCATCATGGAGTATATGCACGAGGGAATCCACTACTACTTTATCGACAACGAGGGCTATTTCGGCGGCGACACCCCATATACCAATGACCTGAAATGGGATATCGAACGCTTCACCTTTTTCAGCAAAGCAGCTCTCGCTATTCTGCCTGTGGTAGGCTTCCGTCCCGACATCATCCACTGCCACGACTGGCAGGCAGCTTTGTCGCCGGTGTTCCTGCGCACCCTGTTCCGTGACAACAGCTTCTTCTGGAACACCAAGAGCATGATGACCATTCATAACCTGAAATTCCAGGGTATCTGGGACATCAAGACCTTCCGTCAGTTCACCGCGTTCCCGGAGTATGTCTTTACCCCGCAGAACATGGAATACAAGAAGGACGCCAATATGCTCAAGGCAGGTATCGTTTTCTCCGATTACGTCACCACCGTGAGCGACACCTATGCCGGTGAGATCCAGATGCCGTATTACGGTGAAGGACTTGACGGCCTGATGCGCCATAAGAACAATAACCTCTGCGGTATCGTCAACGGCATTGACTACAATGTGTATAACCCCGAGCACGATATCCAGATCTACGAGCACTACACCGCCGAAACCTTCGACAAGAAGGTGCTCAATAAACGCGGTCTCCAGGAAGAGCTGGGACTGCCGGTAGATGACAATAAATTCATGCTGGCAATCATCTCCCGACTCACGGACCAGAAGGGTCTCGACCTGATCAACTACGTTATTGAGCGCATTACCGATGAGCATACCCAGTTTGTGGTACTCGGCACCGGCGATGAAAAATACGAGAATCTCTTCCGCCACTATCAGTGGAGATATCCGGAGAGAGTATCCGCCAATATCTACTATTCCGACAACCGTGCCCATAAGCTGTATGCCGCTTCCGATGCCATGCTGATGCCGTCTCGGTTCGAGCCCTGCGGCCTGACACAGCTGATTGCTCTGCGCTACGGTTCTGTACCGATCGTGCGTGAGACAGGCGGTCTGCGCGACACCGTACAGCCCTACAACTGGCTGGAGAACAGCGGTACAGGCTTCTCCTTCGCAAACTACAATGCAGATGAAATGCTCAACGCAATCAACTATGCAAAGACTGTATTCTTCACCGAGAAGGATCGTTGGAAGGAAATTGCCCAGAGAGGCATGAAGATGGATTACTCCTGGAACAATTCCGCAAGACGCTACGAGGATCTCTACCGCTATGTTATGAGCTGGTGGTGATATCCTGCCCGAAGAGTTCTTTCAGCAAGACTGCCGTATTCACCTGCGGCAGTCTTTTTTTTCGGCTCCGACCGCAGATTCCGTTGCAGAACCGGCAGCGGAAAACGTCTCTTTTTGCATAAAAAACAGGAGGCAATGTCGCAAAACTTTTGTCGGCGGAGGTAGTTGTGGGAGAGTTTTCTTCAGATTTTATTATTGACACTACTTTTTCAGGATGCTATAATGAGTGTTATATGAAAGGGGATAATTATTATGGCTAATTTTTTTGATCAGTTTTCCAACCCTGTTGACCACACTGCAGAGTTTGACCCCGCAGATATCCAGCAGAATAAGGTAATGGGTATCCTGGCTTATTTTTCCTGGCTGGTGCTTGTTCCGCTTCTGGCTGCTCCCAACTCCCGTTTCGCCCGTTTCCATGCCAATCAGGGTATCGTCCTTGCTATCTGTGAAGTGGGTGTCGGTATCGTGTTCGGTATCCTGGGCATCATTCCCTTTATCGGTCTGCTGTTCCTGATCCTGATGTCACTGGTCCAGATCTGCTGTCTGGTAATGGCAATCCTGGGTATTGTCAGTGCCGCAAACGGTCAGTGCAAGGAGCTGCCACTCATCGGTAAGATCAAGCTTCTCAAATAATTTCCGGAGTCACCAACAAATATTCCAACATATAGGAGGGTTTCTATGATAAACGGTGCTGAGATCATGGTAAAATGTTTGCAGGAAGAGGGTGTCGAGATCGTCTTCGGTTATCCGGGCGCTGTGATTTGTCCCTTTTTTGATAAGCTCTATGATACCAACATCAAAGCGGTACTGGTACGACAGGAGCAGAACGCCGCCCATGCCGCCAGCGGTTATGCAAGAGCCCTCTCAAAGGTAGGCGTGTGTGTGGCCACTTCCGGCCCCGGTGCGCTGAACATGATCACGGGCATTGCAACTGCATATATGGATTCCATTCCGCTGGTTGCCATCACCGGACAGGTCAGAAGCGACGTACTGGGAAGAGATGTCTTCCAGGAGGCGGATATCACCGGCGCCTGCGAATCCTTTGTCAAGCACAGCTACCTCGTGAAGAACACGGCTGATCTGCCGACAGTGTTCAAGGAGGCTTTCCATATTGCTTCCACCGGCAGACCCGGCCCGGTGCTGATTGATGTACCGGTGGATATCCAGCTCGGTGAGATAGAGGAATTTGTCTATCCCGAGAAGGTCAACATCATCGGCTACAAGCCCAGTGTGCACGGCCATCCCATGCAGATTAAACGTGCCATTGAGATGATCGGCAGTGCAAAGCGTCCGGTCATCTGTGCCGGCGGCGGCGTGCTGACATCCGGTGCCAAGCCGAAGTTCCGTGATTTTATTGAAAAAACAGGCATTCCCGTCGTTTCCACCATGATGGGGATCGGCATCATGCCCTCCGACGACCCGCAGTATGTGGGAATGCTCGGTTCACACGGCAGGAAGGCCGCAAATGTCACCGTCCATAACGCTGACCTGATCATCCTCTGCGGTGCGCGTGTCGGCGACAGGGCAGTGGCTTCACCTGATCAGGTGGTTGAACACGCGAATGTTATTCATATTGATATTGACCCTGCGGAGATCGGAAAGAATATGAAAACCTCCATTCCGATCGTAGGGGATATGCGCAATGTCCTGACCCAGCTGCTCAAGGAGATTGACTATACCACTCCCGCCGAATGGGTGGAGCAGGTAAGACAATGGAAGGCGGAATACGAGCCTGTCCCGCAGCAGTTTGAAGGTTATGTGGAGCCGAAGAGCTTTTTAGCGGCTCTGTCCGGCATGGTACGTCCGAAAGCCATTATGTGTGCGGATGTGGGACAGAACCAGATCTGGTGCGCCAACAACTGCCGTCTGCGCGACGGACGCTTCTTCACCTCAGGCGGTATGGGTACCATGGGATATTCCGTGCCCGCAGCTATGGGTGCGAAGATGGCAAGACCTTCCCGCGATGTCATTGCCGTCTGCGGAGACGGTTCTTTCCAGATGTCGATGAACGAGCTTGCAACCATCGTGACCGAGAAGCTCAACGTGAAGATCATCGTGATGCGCAACACCGTTCTCGGCATGGTCCACGAGCTTCAGGACAAGTTCTATGACAGCCGTTATGCGGTAACCGAGCTGGACACCGTACCCGATTTTGTCACTCTGGCAAAGTCCTACGGAATTGACGCAGCCTGTGTTTCCGATAATGAATCGGCACTTGCCTGTGCCCAGACCATGCTCAGGAGCGACCGGCCTTTCGTGCTTGTCTGTAATGTCCATCCGAATACCACTTCAATATAAGGAGGCGCCGCTATGAAGTATACTCTTTCTGTTCTTGTAGAAAACCATCCCGGCGTACTCTCCAAGGTCTCCGGTCTGTTTTCGAGGCGTGCTTTCAATATTGACAGTCTCGCCGTCGGCATCACGGAGGACCCGAATATCTCCCGTATCACCATCGTGGCGGACGGTGACGAGTATGTGATCGAGCAGCTTGAAAAGCAGCTCAACAAGGTCATCCCCGTCATCAAGGTACGCACCTTTGTACAGGGAGAATTCATCAGCAGGGAGCTTTCGCTCATCAAGGTAGGCTGTCCTGCAAAACAGCGGCTTGACGTGATGAAGATCGCCGAGCTGATGGATGCGAGGATCGTGGATGTTTCCGTCAATACCATGACGCTGCAGTTTGCAGATACCATTGACCGCTTTGAAACATTGATTGATCTGTTAAAACCGTATGGTATCCGTGAGATCGTCAGAACAGGGACTGTTGCCATCGAAAAGGATTCGGCAGCATCCCGCAAAGGATGATCTAACGAATTTCATAAATCGCCGCAGAAGCGGTAAAATTTCATTCAATTCTGGAGGAAACAAAAATGCCAAAGATTTACTATGAAGCAGATTGCGACATCAATCAGCTCAAGGGCAAGACCGTTGCCATCGTCGGCTACGGCAGCCAGGGACACGCTCATGCACTCAACCTGCGTGACAGCGGCGTGAACGTCATCATCGGTCTTTACAAGGGAAGCAAGAAGTGGGACCACGTCAAGGAGCTCGGCTTCGAGGTCTACACCACCGCAGAGGCAACTCGGAAGGCTGACATCATTATGATCCTCACTCCCGACGAGAAGCAGGCCGATATCTTCAAGAATGATATTGAGCCCAACCTCACCGACGGCAAGGCAATCGCCTTTGCACACGGCTTCAATATTCACTTCAAGCAGATCGTTCCCCCCAAGGGCATTGACGTTTTCATGATCGCTCCGAAGGCTCCCGGACACACCGTCCGTTCCGAGTTTGTTGAGGGCAAGGGTACACCTGCTCTGGTTGCAGTCTATCAGGATGCTACCGGACACTGCCTTGACATTGCTCTGGCTTATGGTGCCGGCATCGGTGCTGCCCGTGCTGCTGTCATGGAGACAACCTTCCGCATTGAGACCGAGACAGACCTCTTCGGTGAGCAGGCTGTTCTGTGCGGCGGTGTTACCGCTCTGATGCCGGCTGGCTTCGAAACACCGGTAGAAGCAGGTTATGCTCCCGAGAATGCCTATTTTGAGTGCATCCATGAGATGAAGCTCATTGTTGACCTGATCTACAGCGGCGGCTTCTCCATGATGAGATACTCCATCTCCGACACCGCTGAGTTCGGTGACTACGAGACCGGCAAGAGAATCATCACTGACCAGACAAAGGCAGAGATGAAGAAGGTACTCGCAGAGATTCAGGACGGTTCCTTTGCTTCCAAGTGGATTGCCGAGAACAAGAACGGCAGAGCTCACTTCAATGCTACCCGTGCTCTCAAGGCTGAGCATCAGCTGGAGCAGGTTGGTAAAGAGATCCGCAAGATGTATGCATGGAACGCAACCGAGAATAAGTACGCAGACTGATTTGTCTGACCGGGCACAGCTCCTCGCGGGGCTGTGCTTTACTTTTTGGTTCGGAAATGATATAATAGAGGGGAAATCAAAAGATGGGGGATTCTTATGTCATTCAAACCAAGACAGTATCCGACGATCCGGATCACGAAGAAAGCCGAAGCCACCGTTCTGCAGGGGCACCCGTGGGTCTATGACGGGGAACTGACAGAAATGAGCAGGATACCTGAAAACGGGGCGCTGTGCGACGTACTCGGTTCTTCGGGACAATATCTCGGCACGGGATTTTTCAACGATCATTCCAAGATCAAGCTGCGCCTGATCTCCCGGAACGCCAATGACCAGTTTGACGAGGCCTTCTGGGAAAGGCGCATCCGTTATGCCTGGGACTACCGCAAAACCGTGATGGGAAGCGACCTCAACTGCTGCCGGATGATCTTCGGAGAGGCAGATACGTTCCCGGGTCTGACCGTGGATAAATTCAGCGATATCCTTGTGACGCAGACGCTGTCACTCGGCATAGAACAGCGCAAGTCCGTCATTTTCCCGCTGCTGGCAAAGGTGCTGCAGGAGGACGGCTTTCCCGTCAGGGGCATCTTTGAACGCAACGACGTAGGGATCCGCAAGCTGGAGGGGATGGAGGAGAACAAGGGCTTTTTCCCGCTGGAAAATCTCCCCGCACCGGACAGCACCCAGGTGGAAATCTGTGAGAACGGGATCCGCTACCATGTGGATTTTGAAAACGGTCAGAAAACGGGCTTCTTCCTGGACCAGAAGTATAACCGTCTGGCGGTGTCAAAGCTGGCAAAGGGAAGAAGGGTGCTGGACTGCTTCACCCACACAGGATCGTTTGCCCTCAACGCCGCCAAGGGAGGAGCCGCCCATGTCTGTGCGGTGGATATCTCCGAGGATGCCGTGAACATGGCCGAGAGCAACGCCCGTCTCAACGGACTGGAGAAGACCATGTCCTTCCGGGCAGCCAATGTCTTTGATCTGCTGCCGGAGCTTTCCCGCAGCGAGGGATATGATTTCATCATCCTGGATCCGCCTGCCTTTACCAAATCGAGAGCGACGGTTGACAGTGCCATGCGCGGGTATAAGGAGATCAACCTTCGTGCCATGAAGCTCCTGCCAAGAGGCGGCTATCTGGCCACCTGTTCGTGTTCCCATTTCATGCGGGACGATCTCTTCCGAACCATGCTGCGTTCGGCTGCCTTTGACGCCCATGTATCCCTGCGCCAGATTGAGGCACGACAGCAGAGTCCCGATCACCCGATACTCTGGAACGTACCGGAGACCGATTATCTGAAATTCTATCTGTTCCAGATCGTATAATTTTTTAAAAAACAAAAAAACTTTGAAAAATCACTTGCAATTCCTGACAAGATGTGTTATAATTCGTTTGTTATCTATGGAGAAAGGAAGAGGTGAGTTTGAATGAAGGAGAACATCCATCCTAATTATCAGCCGACAACCATCACTTGTGCTTGCGGTAATGTAATTGAGACAGGTTCAACCAAGAAGAACATCAAAGTTGAAATCTGCTCCAAGTGCCATCCGTTCTTCACAGGCAGACAGAAGCTGGTTGACACAGGCGGACGTGTTGATAAGTTCAAAAAGCGTTACGGTATGGGTAAGTAATCATCAAAGCCGAATGAGGACGACACAGAACTTGTGTCGTCCTTTTTGCAATGCAGCGGAGGGAGATCATGCAGCAGTATAAAACGGTACAGAGAGAAGCCTGTGATGAATTTGTGGAACAGCGCTCCCGGTTCATCGGTTATGTCAGACCGGTAACAACGGAGGAGGAGGCACTGGCTTTCGTCAATGAGAAGAAAAAGCAGCACTGGGATGCCCGGCATAATGTCTATGCGTATGTACTGCGGGAGGGCGGTATCCAGCGCTGCAGCGATGACGGTGAACCTCATGGGACGGCCGGCGTACCGGTACTGGATGTCATCCTGAAATCCGGTGTAACGGATGTTGCCGTGGTTGTGACACGGTATTTCGGCGGCATCCTGCTGGGAGCCGGCGGTCTGGTAAGAGCCTACACAAAAGGAGCGGGGATTGCCCTTGAAGCCGGAGAGATCATCCTGATGAAAAGCTGCCATATCTGTCAGATCTCCTGCGACTACAACCAATACGGCCGCATCAGCAGTCTGATCCCGTCCTGCGGCGGGGTGGTGGATGATACCGGATTTGCCGCCGACGTCACCATGACCTTCCATATCCCCCCGGAGCAGTACGGCACCTTCACCAAACAGCTCGCCGATCTGACCTGCGGCAGCATCACCGCTGAAATTCTCGGCGAAGATTATTTTTCCATGTAAAATTCTCGAATAGCATAAAGGATTTTGTGTTTTTTCTGCGTATATATACATGAAGGCACTTTTTTGAAGACCGTGGAGGTGACTGAAATGTGTATCCGCGAACAGTTGGAACAGTTGGAAATACAAAACCTATCGCCATACGCCTGTCTTGCCGTCAACAGCAAGGGACGTGAAACACCCGACGAGCCATGTACGGTACGCACGGATTTTCAGCGTGACCGTGACAGGATCATTCACAGCAAATCGTTCCGCCGCCTGAAGCACAAGACCCAGGTATTTCTGTCTCCTGAAGGCGACCACTACCGTACCCGTCTCACCCATACACTGGAGGTGTCACAGATTGCCCGGACAATCGCCCGTGCGCTGCGGCTGAACGAGGATCTGACAGAAGCCATCTCCCTGGGACACGATCTCGGCCATACGCCCTTTGGCCATGCCGGTGAAAGAGCTCTTGACCGTCTGGTACCCGGCGGGTTCCGTCACTATGAACAGAGTCTGCGCGTGGTAGACAAGCTGGAGAAAAACGGGCAGGGACTGAATCTCACCTACGAGACACGCAACGGGATTCTCTGCCACACCAGAGGACAGGAGGCCGACACCCTGGAAGGCCGCATTGTCCGGGTGGCCGACAAGATTGCCTATATGAACCATGATATCGACGATGCCGTGCGAGCAGGTGTCCTGTCCAACGATGACATTCCCACCTCCATTACCGAGGTATTGGGGAGCACGACCCGCTCTCGTATCAATACCCTGGTGATGTCCGTCATCACCCATACAAAAGGGGATAAGCTGTGCCTGGCGGAGGACGTTCAGCAAGCCTTTGATGAGCTGCACAGCTTCATGCATCTAAGCGTCTACTCAAATGACTACGCCAAGCACGAGGAGAAAAAAGTACCCACCCTGATCGGGTTGCTATATACATATTTTATGGAACACAGTGAGCTGCTGCCGGAGGAAAACCGTCAGACCGCGCGTACCGAGGGACTGGAACGCGCCGTGTGCGACTATATTTCCGGCATGACCGATCATTATGCCACCGAGACCTTCAAAACACTCTTTGTTCCCGGTGCATGGCAGCTCTGAACAGAAAAGAACGCTGAAATACAACAACAGGAGGTTTCAAATTGCCAATACCTGACGAATTTATCCAGGAGCTCAAACAGCGGGTCGATATTGCCGAGGTGATATCCTCCTATGTGAAGCTGAAAAAACAAGGACGCAATCTGATCGGCCGCTGTCCGTTTCCCGATCACCAGGACAGCTCCCCGTCCTTCAGCGTTGTCAGGGAAAACGGATATTTCCATTGCTTCGGCTGCCAGGCCGGCGGAGACGTGATCACGTTCATCCGCAAGATGGAAAACCTCGATTATGTGGAAGCCGTCAGATTCCTTGCCCAGCGGGCCGGCATGACCGTACCGGAGGACGACACCGCCAACAGCATGAGTAAGCTGCGGACCCGCATCTACGAAGCCAACCGGGAAGCCGCACGCTTTTATCACAAAATGCTCTACACGCCCGACGGTGAACAGGCGTTATCGTATCTGAGGGGCCGTCAGCTCTCGGAGAAGACGATCGTTCATTTCGGACTGGGTTATTCGCCCCGGTCCTGCTATGAGCTTGTCAACCACCTGAGGAAGAAGGGCTTCACCAATGCCGAACTGATCCAGGCGAATTTAGCCGTACAGAGGGGACAGGGAGGGGTACGCGACAGATTTTCTGACCGGGTGATGTTCCCGATCATTGATGTACGGCGCAACGTCATCGGATTCGGCGGCAGGATCATGTCCGATATCAAGCCAAAGTATCTGAATACTTCCGACACACCTGCATTCAATAAGAGCCGGAACCTGTTTGCACTGAATTTTGCCAAGGATCATGCCAAGGGACAGCTCATTCTGGTCGAGGGCTATATGGACGTCATTGCCCTGCACCAGGCAGGCTTTGAAAATGCGGTTGCCACCCTGGGAACGGCACTGACACCGGAGCAGTCCAAGATCATCAAGCGATACGCCGAAGAGGTGATCATCTGCTATGATGCCGATCAGGCGGGACAGAAGGCTACTGCCAGAGCCATCCCGCTGCTGCGGACAGCCGGTCTGCAGGTACGGGTGCTTACGGTGCCCAACGGCAAGGATCCCGATGAGTTTATCAAATCCTACGGCGAACAGGGACCGGGCAGGTTCCGGATGCTGCTGGAAAAAAGCGGCAACGACGCCGAATATCGTCTTCAGAAGCTCCGTGAAAAATACAATCTGGAGATCACCGAACAGCGGATCGCTTTTCTGACGGACGCTGCCAGACTGATAGCGGGCTTTGACAACAGCATCGAACAGGACATATATATCTCACAGCTTGCCGGGGAACTGGGAGTCGAAAAAGCCGCCATCCGGCAGCAGGTATCCCGCATCCAGCGGATCAACAGCAAGGAGGACTACAAGCGTCAGCAGCGTGAGATTCAGAAAAACCTTTCCGCGGTAAGCGACAACATCAACCGGGAGAAGGCATCCAATCTCCGTGCCGCCAATGCGGAGGAAGCGCTGATCGCGGTGATGATGATCTATCCGTCCGCAGCGGACAGGGTATTCCGCAGTCTGCCGCCGGAACGCTTTGTAACATCCTTCAACCGCAAGGTCTATGAGACCATCCGGAAGCGTGCACAAGAGGGGCATGACTATTCACTGACGGATATCTCAGGTGAATTTTCCGTGGAGGAAGTCAGCCGCATTGCGAAGATACTCGCCTCACACCCCCGTGAAAACAATCCGGAACAGGCTGCCGGAGACTATATCCGGATCCTGGAGGAGGAAGCATCCCGCCTTACGCCGGAAGAGATCGCCAAGGCTGATAATGATATGCTCTTACAATGTATCAATAAGCTAAAGGAAAAGAAGAAATAACAGGAGGTACAATCTATGATCACAAACGCACAGCCAGACAGAAAAACCGTCCTTCGGGACCTGATGGAATTAGGTAAAGCCAAGGGACAGCTCTCCAACAAGGACATTCT
>ONEU01000051.1 GCA_900316925.1 uncultured Eubacteriales bacterium | reverse complement strand
TGCTGCGGCTGCCCGTTGAACTGGCCGTTTTGCTGCTGATTCTTCTTCTTGAAAAGGCTCATGGTGCTCATCTCCTTTTATCGTTGTGACCGGAATGCGGTCGGATTTATTTCTTTGTCAGATCTGCGAGGATCTCGGCGGCGTCCGGTGCGAAAATGGAAAAGCTCACCTGTGCCTGTTCGCCGAAGGGAACGGCAGGTCCTGCCACCGGGGAGGTAACCGCTTTTGCTTTGGGAGCTGCCGGCGGCTGAGGCGCAGGAGTCGGTGCAGCGGGTGCCGACTGAACCAGACGGGTCTCGTTCTTCTCGCTTTGCTGGCGGGCGATATCCTCCAGCGAAAAATGCTTCGCCTGGGAAGTAACCGGCGCTGGTGCTGCCTGAATGACCTTTGAGCCGCATTTGATGCAAAATTTATAATAGTCCGGCATGGCAGCGCCGCAGGAATAGCAGATCATATCTTACAGTCCTTTCTGGAGCGTATTCAAATCGTGAGGAAAGGGTCATCACGGTAATGACAATTCCTCATAATAAAGTATATGTTATCAGGGGGTGTTTGTCAATTTGTCCGGGGGAAGTTTTTTAAAAAAATTAACAAAATCCATTGTTTATTTTAACTTTTTCGTATATAATCATGGTAGTTGTACCATTTGAAAGCGCTCTTTGCGCCTATTATACCACGGCGGCCGGGATGATTGTGTAGTATCCTGTTCGGGCTGCCGGATCCGAAAAAACAGGGAGGTCCCTTCGGCCGGCAGCCGGAGGAAGACAATTCCCGTCAGGAGGACACCGCCAATGAACTTTTATGAGATTACCCTCAGAGCGATGCATAAGCTGTTGACCGACTGCGGTGAACAGGAGTATGCTGCCTGTATTGCAGACTGTCTGGAGCAATGGACGTCAAATGCGGATATGGCGCCGCTGCTGCAGGCATTTTCCAAGAAGGGGAAGTTTGCGCATTTTGCGTTTGAACACACGGTTTTCCCGACAGAGGAAAGAAACTACTGGACACAGCAGCTTTTCGGCGGACTCACCGCCATGGCCATGCAGTTGGCGAAGTTCGCAGGAGAGGGGAAAAGTGTGGATATCCGTTTTATCCGCCAGCATTTCGGGCATCCGGCAGAGATGATTACCGGCTCCATGTGCGCTGATTGTCAGAGCCGTCAGATCAGCATGGCCGACATTGACCGTTATATTTCCATGCAGGTGATATCCGCTGCGATCGTGGACGGGCTGGAGGCAGGCGATCTGACGAAAGCCACCGAAGAGATCATGCAGGTGAAATGGAAGGATATCAAGGCTCTGAGGGACAAGGCGCAGCTGCGAGCTCTCAATACCAATGTGGATGTCTCTTCCGGCAGAATGCCGATGACGGTGTGCATGAAATGCGGCGGCAAGAATATCCGTCCCTGCCGTTTCCTGAAAAGCGTGAAGGAACTGGTGTTCGTTCCCCTTTCCCATTGAGGCGCCCGCAGAAAACAAACAATTGATGAAGAAAGGAAATTGAAGATGAAAAAGAAATGGAGTATCCTGTTAGCAGGTCTGCTGCTGACAGCCGTACTGACCGGCTGTGCAGGCGGCACGACGGAGGCTTCCAAGAAGGCTTCCGCCGACAGTGCTGTTTCGGACAGCAGTACACAGAAATCCGGCCAGGAGGCTTCTTCCGGGGAGTCAGGCACGAGTGCCGCTTCCAAGGAGGAAAGCAAAAACAGCACTTCCAAGAGTGAAAGCAAGGAAAATGTCTCAAAGGATGAGAAATCCGGCACGGAGCAGGTTTCCGGACAGTCCGGCGGGTCGTCGGAGAGCGGCGAAGGGAGCGGAGCAGAGCCGGAGGAAAGCGGCGAGGTTATTGAAATTGATCCGGATGCCAGCGGCGGCGAGGTCTATATTGATCCCGAGACCGGCGAACTGGTGTTCAACCCGGAGGGCGGTGAAGTGATCATGGAGGAAGACAATTCAAGCCCGTTCATGGAGCTTTCGTATAACGCATTCAGCGTCAGCGGCGGCGGGCTGTCAACCGCCAAGCTGCCGGCTTATCATATTATGACCAGTCCGCAGGAGGTGGAGAGCTTCCTCAGCAGCAACAAGAGCGTGTATGCTCTCGATCAGGCTATGGTGGGCGGTGAGGATAATAAACGCAGCTTCACCGAGTATGCCGCCACCTATAACGAGGAGTTCTTTACATCACAGGATCTGATCTTTGTAATTGTGAGCTGTTCAGCCGGCGGAGAGAATGATCTGGGAGATGTGATTGTCGGGGAGGACGGCTCCGTAACCGTAGAGGTCTGGGGAGAATCGCCCAAATCCGCAGAAGACACCGCCTATATGTGCTACTCTATCGCCTATCCGAAGGACGCTATGAAGGGTAAGAAGGTCACAGTCAGACTGGTGAATCTTGCCCAGGGAGAAGAAGAATGACCGGTACTGATACGGTCAGCCGCATTGATAAATCACAATTCAGGAGGAGTTTTGAAAGATGAAAATTACGAACGATATTCTGTACGCAGGCGTGAACGACCACAAGATTGATCTTTTTGAGGGACAGTATGACGTGCCCAACGGCATGGCTTATAATTCCTATGTGATTCTGGATGAAAAGATTGCCGTCATGGACACCGTTGACCGCAATTTCAAGCATGAGTGGCTCAACAATCTGGAGGAGGCTTTCGGCGGACGCAAGCCTGATTATCTGATCGTGCAGCACATGGAGCCCGATCACAGCGCCAATATTGTGAACTTCCTGGAGACCTATCCGGAGGCCACGATTGTATCGAGTGCCAAGGCCTTCACCATGATGAAGAACTTTTTCGGTACTGCCTTTGAGGACAAAAGAATTGTCATTGCCGAAGGGGACACCCTGGAACTGGGCACACACACCCTGCATTTTGTGGCTGCCCCGATGGTTCACTGGCCGGAGGTAATGGTGACCTACGACAGCAAGGATAAGGTACTGTTCTCGGCTGACGGCTTCGGCAAGTTCGGTGCCCTGGATGTGGAAGAGGACTGGGCGTGTGAAGCCAGAAGATACTATATCGGTATTGTGGGCAAGTACGGCGCACAGGTACAGGCGCTGCTGAAAAAGGCTGCGAAGCTCGATATTCAGACCATCTGTCCGCTGCACGGTCCGGTACTTACCGAGAATCTGGGCTATTATATCGGTTTGTATGACACCTGGTCCAGCTATGCCACCGAGAGCGAGGGCATTATGATCGCCTACACTTCCGTTTACGGCCACACCAAGAAGGCTGTGGAGCTGTTGGCTGAAAAGCTGCGTGTCAAGGGCTGCCCGAAGGTAGTCGTCAATGATCTTGCCCGTGAAGACATGGCGGAATGTGTAGAGGATGCCTTCCGCTACGGCAGGATCGTGCTTGCCACCACCACCTACAATGCGGATATTTTCCCGTTCATGCGGGAGTTCATCGAGCACCTCACCGAGAGGAATTTCCAGAACAAGACAATTGGTCTGATTGAGAACGGTTCCTGGGCGCCGATGGCTGCCAGGACCATGCACAAGATGCTGGAGGGCTGCAAGAACCTGACCTTTACGGATACGACAGTGAAGATCACCTCCGCCCTGAACGAAGACAGCAGCAAGCAGTTAGAGCAGCTTGCGGATGAGTTGTGCAAGGACTATCTGTCCCAGCACGACGAGACTGCCAACAAGAATGATCTGACAGCGCTGTTCAACATTGGTTATGGCCTGTATGTTGTTACTTCTAATGACGGCAAGAAGGACAACGGTCTGATTGTCAATACCGTCACCCAGGTCACCAACTCTCCCAATCGTGTGGCCGTGTGCATCAACAAGCAGAATTATTCTCATCACATCATTCAGCAGACCGGTGTAATGAATGTGAACTGTCTGTCAGTAGAAGCGCCCTTCAAGGTATTTGAGGCATTCGGCTTCAAGAGCGGCCGCACGGTGAACAAGTTTGAGGACTGCAATGTCCTTCGTTCCGACAACGGTCTGGTTTTCCTGCCGAAGTACATCAATTCCTTCATGTCGCTGAAGGTAGAGGATTATGTGGATCTTGACACCCACGGTATGTTCATCTGCAGCGTCACAGAAGCCCGTGTACTCTCCGACAAGGAGACCATGACCTACACCTATTACCAGAACAACGTGAAGCCCAAGCCGGAAACAGACGGCAAGAAAGGCTGGGTCTGCAAGATCTGCGGCTATGTTTACGAAGGCGATGAGCTCCCTGAAGACTTCATCTGTCCGCTCTGCAAGCACGGCGCCGCTGACTTTGAGCCCATCTCCTGAGCCTCTCAGGGCTTTGCCCCGCCCCCACCAAGGGGCTCCTCGCCCCTAGGAACCCTCGGCAGGGACGCAGCCCCTGCACCCATCGTGCCAAAGATTCCGTTGGCCGGCAGTGATCCGGACAAAGGGGAATTTTGTTTTACAAACGATGTGTCCGGGAAAATGACGAAAACACAACAGGCACGGTTACTCTTTGATTCGAGTGACCGTGCCTGTTTTTGGTGTGTGTCGGGCATGACACTAATCTAACGGGTGAAAGTCCCGTCATGGGTAGTTACCGCCAAGTGTAGTGAACCGCAAGCTATTTC
>ONEU01000096.1 GCA_900316925.1 uncultured Eubacteriales bacterium | reverse complement strand
GGGAAAACCTTTTTCTGGCGAAAAAAAGGTTTTCCCCGGACCCCTTTCCAAAATTCGCTGAGGGATAAACCTTGCAGCAATCAGTAAACACTCACTTCTCGTCGTAGTTGACGAAGCATTTGCATGGACTTTCGGGCAAGTTTTTTCAAAAATGATTTCCATGGCGCAGAGCCCGTGCACCCGTGTCACGCTGCGGCGCCCCGCCGCTGTGTAATCACGCTGTCGTTCGCTGACGCTCACTTTGTATGTTTAAGGCGAAACTTCTATGTCGCTAACATCCTGCACGGCACAGCAAAGCTGTGAACCTTCTACGTCCGCCGCCACATCCCTTGACGGGGCGCTTGCTGGCTGGTTTTTCGGTTTATTTGAGTTCCGTTTTCTATCAGAGTACCCGTGCCTGCTTTTGCCGTTGATGAATAGGGAAGGGTAGTTTGCCGGAGTAGGAAAAAAAGATTGCTAAGCCGTTTTTTTTTAATAGAAAAACAGACACGGCAACTCGGATGAGTGGCCGTGTCTGTGAAAGCGCGGAAATTAACTCAGAAAAGGATTACTCCTCAATAGTGCAGTACATGAAGTACTTGTAACCCAGGGGGTTGGAGAAGAAGCCCTTTACATTTTTGTTGAGCATGTAGAGGTCGGTGTAGTAGTAGATCGGGGTGATACAGCCGGATGCCATCAGCATATCCTCAGCCATGTGCATCATAGCATAACGGTTCTTGGAATCTGTGCAGCTCTTGATCTGAGAGATGAGTACATCGTAGGTCTCTGCCCATGTGCCGTTCTCAACCTTAACGTTGATGCCGAACTTGGAGAGATCGAGGCTGTAGCACTTCATATCCTTGTGTGCGCCCTTACCGAACTGAACGTCATTGTTGCCGGAAGCGGTTGTCCACATATCCAGGAAGCTGATCGGATCGTTGTAGTCAGCGAGCCAGCCGTTTCGAGCGATGGTGTAATCACCCTGCTTACGGGTGTTAAGGAAGGTGTTCCACTCCTGGTTGTCGAGGGTCATGTTGATGCCCACGGCAGCAAATGCGCTCTGGATGTATTCGCCGATTGCCTTATGACTTTCGTTGGTGTTGTAGAGATAGGTCATGGTGGGGAAGTTGGTGAACTTCTTGGAAGCGTCATCAAAGGTGTAGTACTTTTTAAGTGTCTCGATAGCCTTGTTGTAGTTGTCCTCGATAGCGCCTTCGGAGGTGTTGAAGTAGCCGATGAAGTCGGTGCTCACGCCGGTGTTCTTGTAGAACTCTGTGCCGTCAGCATCTGTCAGACCCATTGCCACGAAGGAGGATGCAGGAACCTGGCCGCCCTGTGCTACGTCGTTGACGATGTAGTTACGGTCGAGCAGGAGAGAAACAGCATTACGGATCTCAGCCTTAGCCTTCTCAGCCTCTGCGCCGGAGAGGTTAGAGCCCTCAGGCAGGATGTTCTGGTTGATGTTCCAGCAAACGTAGTAAGTACCGATCTGGCCTTCCACGAAGAATTCATCGGGGAAGTCCTTTTTCAGAGCAGCGATTTCGTTGGTGGGAACGTCATCAATGAGTTTCCAGTCGCCGTTCTTGAAGTTAGCGAGCATATTGTTAGCGTCGTCGGACAGGAAGAACTTAATGGTTTCCATGGTAACCTTATCGGCATCAGGATGGTTCTCATTCTTCTTGAGGGTAATCACGCTGTTGTGATCCCAGGCAGAAAGGGTATACAGACCGTTGCTGACATAGGAAGAAGGATCAGTAGCCCATTTTTCATTCTTGACAACATCTTCTCTGACGGGGAAGTAGGTGGGGAAGGCGAGCAGTTCGTTCCAGTAGGAAACCTTATTCGCCAGGGTAACTTCAAGAGTCTTATCGTCAACAGCCTTGACATTCAGCTTCGCATCGGGATTCTTCGGCTTACCTTCGTCGTCAACCTCCCAAACCTTATCATAGCCGTCCACAACCTCGAACATATAGCCATAGTCGGCTGCAAGAGCTACAGATGCGGCACGCTGCCAGGAGAACTCAAAGTCCTTAGCGGTAACGTCCTTACCGTCGGACCATTTCGCACCGTCACGGATGGTGTAGGTGTAGGTGATAGTACCGTCGGCGTTTTCCTTGCCCTCAACCAGCTCTTTGGCGGCATCGGGTACGATCTCGAACTTGCCGTCAGCAGTTTTGCTCCACTTGGCAAGACCGGAGAACAGATGGGTGAGCAGGGTAGCGCCGTCCACCGCGGAGTTCAGAGCGGGGTCAATGGTGTCGGGTTCGGAAGCAATACAGACAGAGATCTCTTTGACAGAGCTGGTACTGGAGCCGTTCTCGGTTCCGGATTTGCTTTCAGACTTGCTGCTGCTGTTGTTATTGCCGGAGCAGGCTGCAAGACTGAAGATCATGGTGCCGCAGAGAAGAGCGGCACAGGCCTTTTTGAATTTCATGCTTCTACGTTCCTTTCAAAATAAATTTTATGGAAATACCGACAGATTCCGGTGGATGACATTGTTCTGACAGACCGAGCCGCGGCGGAGAGCAGCGAAAGGATGATTCCGCACGGCAGAGATGCGGGGCAACGGCATCAGGGAGCGGGGCGGTATTTCTATTATTATGGCGCCGGAGCGTCATAAGTAACGAGGGAATCAGTCAGCCGGTCAGTTGATTTCAGCGATACGGTGACAAGCGACAAAATGGCCGGGAGAAACTTCTTTGAATTCCGGCATACATTCTGCGCACTGTTCGGTAGCGTACTGACAGCGGGTACGGAAAGGACATCCGCTGGGAGCGTTGAGGGGACTGGGGATATCGCCGGAAAGGACGATACGCTGATTGGCCCGGGCAGTTTTGGGGTCCGGGACGGGAACTGCCGACAGGAGGGACTTGGAATAGGGATGCAGAGGCTTATGATAAATATCCTCCGCCTGAGCAAGCTCCACCATTTTGCCGAGATACATAACAGCGATACGGTCGGAAATATGCCGGACAACAAGGAGGTCGTGGGCAATGAAGAGATAGGTAAGTCCCATTTTTTCCTGGAGCTCGTCAAACATATTGATGACCTGAGCCTGGATGGAAACGTCCAGAGCGGAAACAGGTTCATCGCAGACAATGAAGCTGGGGTTAACGGCGAGAGCACGGGCAATGCCGATTCGCTGTCTCTGACCGCCGGAAAACTCATGGGCGTAACGGGAAGCGTGTTCGCTGTTAAGTCCCACATAGCCCATCAGTTCCAGGATACGTTCACGCCGTTCCTTTTTGCTGCTGCACAGATTATGGACATCCAGGGGTTCACCGATAATATCGGAGACGGTCATTCTGGGGTTAAGGGAAGAGTAGGGGTCCTGAAAAACCATGGTGGCTTTTTTGCGGAACGCCTTGATATCACTTTTGCTTTTGAGCTCCTTGCCCTCGAAGAAGATCTGACCGTCGGTAGGCTTATACAGATGGAGCAGGGTACGGCCGACAGTCGTTTTACCGCAGCCGGACTCTCCCACGAGACCGAGGGTCTCACCCTTCTTGATTGTGAAGGATACACCGTCCACGGCCTTGAGAGGCTTGGAGCGGAAAAAGCCCGTGTTGACGTTGAAATATTCCTTGAGGTTCCTGACCTCAAGCAGCGGTGTATTGTCAACCGTTTTGTTCACGGCTTTTACAGCGGGGTCAAGGACTTTTTCAGCAATTTCTTTTTCCTTATTATCTGTCATTGTCCCCACCGCCTTTCTTTGTGGAATCTGATTTTGTTTTCGTTTGCTTGGACTTCTTCTGATCCGGCTGATCGGTTTTTTCGGCATCAGCGGCAGAAGACTTATCCTTCTGGGGGAGATCGGTATTATCTATGGTAACTTCGCCGTTTTCATAGGCTTTCTTGACATTCATCCAACAGGATGCAGCATGATCATCGTTGATGAGGATACGCTCGGCACGCTCACGGATACAGATTTTCATCGCATTGTCGCAGCGGGGAGCAAAGGGACATCCCTTCGGCATATTCAGCAGGTCGATAGGGGTACCGGTGATCGGCTGAAGACGTCTGCCCTTGGTATCGGTAGTGGGGATGGAGCGCATCAGACCCTTGGTATACTCGTGACAGGGGTTATAGAAGATTTCATCGGCAGTGCCCTGTTCGCAGATGGAGCCGGCATACATGACGATCACCTCGTCACAGATCTGTGCAACAACACCGAGATCGTGTGTGATCATAATGATAGCCATGCCCAGTTCCTTTTGCAGACTGCCCATCAGTTCAAGGATCTGTGCCTGGATGGTAACGTCCAGAGCGGTGGTCGGCTCATCGGCAATGAGGATATCCGGTTCGCAGGCCAGTGCCATAGCAATCATCACACGCTGACGCATACCGCCTGAAAACTCAAAAGGATACTGCTTCATGCGCTTTTCGGGTTCGTTGACATTGACGAGACGCAGCATTTCCACGGCACGGTCATAGGCTTCCTTTTTATTTCGCGGCGTATGCAGGAGGATAGCCTCCATAAGCTGCTTGCCGATGGTATAGGTGGGATTCAGAGAGGTCATCGGGTCCTGGAAGATGATGGAGATACGGTTACCGCGGATGGTTTTCATCACCTTTTCGCCGGCATTCACCAGCTCCTGCCCGTTGAATTTGATGGAGCCGCCGACAATCTTACCGGCTCCGGCGAGGATCTGCATGATAGAGTAGGCGGTAACGGATTTACCGGAGCCGGATTCGCCCACAATGCCGAGTACCTTTCCTCTTTCGAGGGAGAAGGAAACGTCATTGACGGCCTTGACTTCGCCGGCATCGGTAAAGAAGGAGGTCCTGAGGTTTTTTACTTCTAACAGTGCCATCGTACCAACCTCCTTAAGCATTGAGCTTCGGGTCGAAGGCATCGCGCAGGCCGTCGCCGAAGAGATTGAGGCTGAGCACGATCAGGGAGATAGCGACAGCCGGAATGATAAGTCGATACGGATAGGATTCAAAGCCGTTGAGGGCATCCGAAGCCAG
The DNA here is from genome assembly GCA_900316925.1 of uncultured Eubacteriales bacterium. Classification (GTDB taxonomy): domain Bacteria; phylum Bacillota; class Clostridia; order Oscillospirales; family Acutalibacteraceae; genus UBA1213. Next base: position 2,096 of record ONEU01000096.1, on the reverse strand, counting down.
GGAACCGAGAGAAGGCATGGGAGCGTTAACGCCCAGGCCGAGGAAGGAGAGGTAGCTCTCGGTGAAGATAGCGGAGGGAATCTGCAGGGCAGCGGAGATGATGACCACGCTGATGCAGTTCGGAATCAGGTGTTTGCGGATGATCCAGCCGCCCTTGGCGCCGGTGGCACGGGCGGAGAGAACGTACTCCTGCTCACGGAGGGAGAGAATCTGACCTCTGATGAGACGGGCCATGCTGACCCAGTAGAGCAGGGCGAATACCACAAACAGACTGATGATATTGGAACCGATGGATTCCAGGAAGGTATTTTCAATCACAGGGGCGAGGGTCTTCTTGAGCACCGTCGCCAATAGGATGACCATGAGCATATCGGGTAGCGAGTAGATGATATCCACGATACGCATGATAATCAAGTCTACCTTACCTCCGCAGTAACCCGATATCGAACCGATGACCGTACCGATCAGCAGCACGATGATACTGGCGAAGAATCCGACAGCCAGAGAGACACGGGTACCGTAGACCACACGGATGAAATAATCTCTGCCGCTTGCGTCAGTGCCGAACAGATGGGGGAAGACGCTTTCACCGGCATCCATTTTTTTTTGCTCGGTCTTGCCGTATTCAAAGGGCTGAAGGTTGAGGTAAGAGTTATCTACCGGCTTTCCGGGAGTCACGCCAAGCTGAGTGTCGTAAGAGTACGGCCAGAACATGGGAATGATGATACTGGAAATGGTGATCAGGCAGATAACGATAAAGCTGATAAATGCGATTTTGTTTTTATACAGACGTTTCACGCCGTCCTTGAAGAAGGTGGAGGAGGGGCGCATCTGCACCATGTATTCCTTGTCCTTGTCGGAGGCGGGCATAAAAGCGTCGAGGTCTGTATGGAGAGTAAACAGTTTCTTCTTCTTGTTGTTCATTTTCCCAAATTCCCCTTATTCGAAATTTATTCTCGGATCAACGAGCTTGTATAGAATATCGGTAACGAGATTCATCACAACGATCAGTACGGCCAGGATGATGGTAGTACCCATGATCATCGGATAATCACGGTTGGTGATGCTGCTGATAAAGACACGGCCGATACCCGGTACAGCGAAGATCTTTTCCACCACCAGAGAGCCGGTGACGATATAGGCCAGCATGGGACCGAGATAGGTCAGAACGGGGATCAGGGAGTTCTTGAGGGCATGACCGAAGATAATCTTTCTGCCCGATACGCCCTTGGCCCTTGCGGTGCGGATATAGTCCTGACCGAGCACATCCAGCATGGAGGAGCGGGTGAGTCGGGTGATATAGGCCATGGGATACAGCGCCAGGGTGATGATCGGAAGGATCATACCGGCAGCGGATGAACCGTTCGCCGGCAGCAGCTTCGAGAACGCCACCAGCAACAGCGTACCGATGATGAAGGAGGGCATGGACACAAAGGCGGTCGTCACGATCATAATCACACGGTCAATGAACTTGTTGCGCCGCAGTGCCGCCACGGCTCCCAGGACAATGCCGAAGAGGGTGGAAATACCGGCAGCAATCAGACCGAGCATTGCAGAGGTTTTCATGCCGTCCATGATAATGTCGATAACATCCTGGTTGCGCTGCTTGAGGGAAGGGCCAAAGTCGAATTTGGTAACAATATCACCTAAATAGGTAAAATATTGTTCGATGACAGGTTTGTCAAGTCCGTACTTTGCTTCCATTGCCGCCTGTACTGCGGGAGTGGTCGCCTTTTCACCAACGAACGGACCGCCCGGTACCGCGTGCATGATGAAGAAGGTGGCCGTAATGACGACCCAGACAGTGAAGATGGCAAGAAGGATTCGTTTGATAATGTAAAATACCGTTTTTGAACTCATTTCGCATCCTACCTTATTGCTTATTCCGCGGGAGTGACCCGGGGGGCTTGTCCAAATGCTCCGTCCTTCCCACAAAAGGCCGCAGAATTGTTCAAAATCCCTAACATTGCTATTTTAGCATACTCTTCAGACAATAACAAGTATTCGCATATAAAATTTTCATTATTTTAATATTTTTTTATTTATTTTTCTACAGAAGTATTAAATCACCGAAAACGTCTCTATTATTAGGAAAT
>ONEU01000170.1 GCA_900316925.1 uncultured Eubacteriales bacterium | reverse complement strand
GCCGGTGATCTCCTCCATCTTTGTGATGTATTCCATGATCTGAGCCTGGATCTCATCATTGATTTTTTTGCCGTCCTCATAATACTGTGTACAAGCCTCAGTCGAGATTGTGAAGCCCTGAGGAACCGGGAGCCCGATAGCGGTCATTTCAGCAAGGTTAGCACCCTTACCACCGAGAAGCTCACGCATATTAGCGTTGCCTTCGCTAAAAAGATATACCCATTTTTTAGCCATTGGAATTACCTCCTAAGATTAATAAATTTCGGCCAATGCGGAATCAGCCGCTTTAATATATTATAACATAGGTTGAGAAAAATTTCTATTGTTTTTTGCAAAAAATTTATTTTTTTAAAAAATTTTTCCATCAAATTTTCACAACACCATGTCAATATAACCGGTGTTTGTAACACAAGGGGAAGAAGGCGGGATCATTCGGCATTTTTATAGCGTCTGAGCGCCTCCTTGGCCCAGGAGTGATCGATATTCAAAAAGCCCGTATGCTTATCGAGATCGGGGAAATATTCCTTCACGATAGAAAGTGAGCGGTTATAGACATCAAATCTTGTGGTCTGCAGATAGGAACGTCTGTCGCTGCCGATAAAGAACTGGAAGCCGATCACATTTTCAGAGCGGTCGATTTCGGTGCAGTAGCCTTCATGGACAGTCTGGCCGGTGCTCTTCCCCACCACCTCAGAGACAGCGAGCTTGGAGAGCTCCACGGCGGCGTCGTGATAATGTTTTTCCAGGAGGAGGATTTTCTCCTTCATGGCATTCACATCGGGCACAATACGCTTTTTGACATCCGCGAGCACAGAGAACTCTTTTTCGAGCTTTTCATCTGCGATCCGACTGCGTTCGACCTTGGGGATATAGTAGACCATGAATTTATTCTGTATATCGTTATACAGCAGCGGATGGAGCAGCTTCGTCTGGAAGCCGCACTTTTTGCACTTCCAGCGGAAGAAATCCTCATCAAAGACCAATTCCCTTGCCCTTGGTTCTGCTGCGGTATTGATACTGCACATCAGTTCCACCGTACTCTGCTGCTCGCATTTCGGGCAAGTTACATATTTACTGATCAATTCCGACATTTCTGACACCTCATACTCAATAAAATCTGCTCCCTGTATTATACCACAGCCGACAGTCTTTGTCATAGAAAACTTGTCGGGAGAGAAATATTTCTTCAGGCAGTCTGGCGATAATTGCCGATCAGCCGGACGATAATATCATAGAGCTTTTCCACTTTATAGCTGCCGATAATAGGTTCCAGATGGGACAAGCCCACATGGGAATCATCGGTAAGAAAGACATACGTCCCGCCGGTAGCGATAGCAATGCAGCGGCCAAACAGTTCGGTATTCCTGTCGCCGTTGGAGGAGACCACAGGGATGATGCGGATTCCCTTTTCGGCAGCCGTGCGGATAGCCTTTTCAAGCATATCCTTTCTGTCGTCATGCGGGGGAGCGTCAAAAATCAGGAACATGAGCTTCACGCTGTCATCGCTCCAACCGCCGTCATGGATCGTCTCATCCAGAATCTCTGCCACCGCCTCAGGGAGATCACCGCCGCCGTCAGCACTCTCGCTGTTGAGCTTTTTCTGAATCTCCTGGATATCCGATGAGAACGGGTAGCGCTTGGTGGTGTAGTCATCACCGTCATCACGATAGAAATTGATAGAGAAGCGGGTATTCTCGGTGCCGGCCTCCTCGGCGATAGCGGTAAATTCCGTCTGCAGGAAGACCAGCTCGTCACCCATTGAGCCGGTAGTATCCACAACAAACATGATTTCTGTTTTGGGATAGGTTTTTGTCTCGCCCTTGAAAACGATCTCCACGGCATTGTTCTGGGTACTGATTTTAGACTGCTGCTCCACTTCTTTGATATCGAGGGACGTTTTCTCGGTCTGATCGTCCATCCTGGCCTCCACGGCTGCCGGCTTCACACCGTCGGGAGCGAACAGATAAGCTGCGCCGTTATGATCGGTAAGAGCGCTCCACAGCACCTTGTTATCACCGTCCAGAAGGTTGACCTGCACATTGGCAGCGGGAGAGCCGTCCTGTTTTTTCACCGTCACCGCGGTACGGTTCGTCGGGGTCACGCCGTACTGAACCGGCAGGGTAATTTTCTGTGTATTGACGAGATTCGTAAAGAATCCCCAGTTGTCATTATCGTTCCACACTCCTGCCGTCAGCAATCCCACCGCAGGCTGAATATCGGGTTTCGTGGGAATTGATACTTCCGAAGGCAGAGTCACATCCTCCCCCGACACCGCGCTGACCGGAGGTTCATCAACCGGTTCCGTTGTCGACTTTTCCGGCGGCTCTGCGGGTGGAGTCGTCGTGGGATCCGCAGCAGGGACTGCTCCGGGTTCTCCGGCTACCGGAGCAGGATCAGTCGTTGCATCGACAGCGGATTTTCTTGCCGGTTCAGCGATTTCTGTAGCATCGGCAGCCTTTTCCGCGGTAATGCCATACTTCAGGTCAGCTTCCGGTTTCGCATAGGGATTAGCGGTAATCTTAGGAATCAGCTCACCGTTCACGTCCTCCGCGGAGCTTTCCCCCGCAGGGACGCTGCTTTCCTGACGGGATGCGATACTGACCTGTGAGCCGGCACTTTCGGAGCCATTCTGACCGGAACCACCTCCGCAGCCAACCGACAATACCGTCAGCACCAACGCCGCCAGCACGCACAAGAATTTTCTTGTTTTCATAAGACGACCTCCTTTTCACTGTGGAAATCAATTATGTCGGGCAGTTTCTCCGGGCGGGACTCTATTCCGGAAAAAGGACATTCCCCCCAGGAACCGCCGATATTTGTGATGATAAATATAGTGTCAACCACCGCAAGCCAGAGGAGCGGTGGGCATCATCTGCTCCAATGAAAGCCATCAACTTCGGCAAACGCACCTCACCTTACGTCATATCTTACTATATATTATAAAGCAATTCCCCCATAAGTCAAGCGGCGCCCCGCCGCCGTGTAGTCACGCTGTCGTTCGCTTACGCTCACTCTGTATGTTTAAGGCGGGTGGTGCAGTTTCGCTCACATCCGGCACGGGGCTTTGCCCATTTTCTACGTCCGCCGCCACGCCCCTTGACGGGGCGCTTGCAGGCTGTTTTTTCGGATAATTCCAGTTCCGTTTTCTATCAAAGTACCCGTGCCTGTTTTATTGTAGTTGTAGACGAGGATAGCAATCGGTTTTTGTTACTCGTGACCGGTGCAGAGCCTGCGCTGCCGATACGCGCTTCCGTGCGCACAGCGCACTATTCAGAATAAACTTACGGCTACAACCTCCCACGCTTGGCGGAAATTTCCACTGGCAGAAATCAGTCACCGGGAATTTCATCAAAAGAAAGTAGGCACGGGTACTCCGAATCGAGTAACCGTGCCTAAAAATTTAAGAAAAACAGCCGTTAAGCGCCCCGTCAAGGGGCGTGGCGGCGGAAGTAGAACAATCACAGCCCTGCTGTGCCGTGCCGGATGTTAGCGACATAGCAGTTTCGCCTTAGACGAACAGAGTGAGCGTCAGCGAACGACAGCGTGACTACACAGCGGCGGGGCGCCGCCGGCAAGATGCCGGGAGTGAGACGATAAGCCGGGTTCTGTCGTGAACAGCCATCTATCTTGGCAGACCGTTGCCG
>ONEU01000127.1 GCA_900316925.1 uncultured Eubacteriales bacterium | reverse complement strand
TCATCGGCACGACTGCAAGCAGCATGGGACTTCTGCCATTCGGCGCGTAATTCTCACAGAACTGTGGTTCTTTTGTCTGATACGCCTTTTTGGCAAGCTCATATTCATGCAGCCTTTTATAGGACTGTCCCAGCTGCATTTTTATGACCGAGTTATCGCCGTCCTCAACGATATCAAAAATAAACACAGCCTCGTCATTCAGATTGCCATCATCATCCATCGTCGGCTTGTACACATAGAGATCGGAAAGGCCAAACTCGCTTTTGATGCTGTACATATCGTTTTCAGTAACGTTATAGTATTCATCAGGACCTTTTTCAAGCCATCCCTTTACCCTTTCGGCATCTATAATATCAGCAGAATAATATCCGCAGACAGACATCAGGCTCTTGGCACCTCTGATCGATCGGTTGTAGCTGACATTGTAAACGATCCCGCCGACGACTACGGAAACGATCGCAAGCAGCACCAGATACTGCACACTGATCCTTAAATTGATGCTTCGATATTTTTTCATAAATCGGATTCCACCTTTGCTCAGGGATTGTCCCGCACGGGTATGTGCGTTTCCTGCTCGGAAGCCCGGAGTGTTTTTTGACTTGGGTTTCCCGGTCAGATCAAACTGAGATATTTATCTTCCGGATCCTCCCCTTCGCCGGAGAGTACCTTGTCGCACATCAGGATATATTTTTTGGCAACCACGTCGCTGCGGTCATATTTCAGCAGCTCGATAAAGCAGGAACGCGCCTGCATGGCCCTGCCTTCCAGGAAATGCTCCACGCCCTTTTCAAAAAGCAGCCTGCTCCTGCGCTTGCTGTATTTTTTCTCGGCAGTGTCGCTGTCAAACACGTCATACAGCGTGTAGGGCTTCTTTTCTGCCTTGTAATAAATCAGACCGATCTTTCTGCTGGCAAAGCGGTTCTGAAAGCCGCTGACATGATTTGCCAGGCTCTCCGTCACAAGCATGGAGGCGTCCGCTTTTTTGCAGGCAACACTCAGCAGAACGGTGAGTTCCATTGCCTCTGATACCGCCACGATGGTGCTGAAGCTTCCGCATACAACATCGCAGATGGAAATTCTGCCGTAGGTGATCCCCACCGAGACTCTTATCTCGTCCGAACCGTTCATTCCGGCATCGACCCGCTGGCAGATGCTGATGCCGCATACAAGGGCATCCTCGGCGCTCCTTTCAAAAACGGCGGATATACCGCTCCCGGAAACCTTGATGACTCTTCCGGCATTTTCCTCGATCAGCGGCACAACGACTTTGAGGGTGCTGGTGAGCGCCTTCATCAGCTGTTTTCCGTTCCGGCTTTTGGAAAGATCGTCAAAGAATATGAATATGTTCATTACGGCAGTATTGCTGTCCTCTGTCCGTCCGATATGGAAGGACGAAGCTTTTTCAGGATTGCTCATGCTCATCACCTCTTCTTACGGGACTTGTATGTTTGTGGTTGCGGGATTGAGAATCTGGATGACGCCGCCGTAGCCGCACATCAATTTACTCGTATTGTTGAGAGCAGGATTACCGCCGATCAGCACCGTAGGACTCCCCGGGGCCCATGGCGCTGTGAGCAGCGGGATACAGGGCATCGGAGTCAGCACTCCAAGGGCGGCGGCCGTAGCCGATGCCACGGTCGGGTTTGCAAGACAGGTGCACATACCAAACGGCATGACATTCACCATAGGCTTGTTGTCCATGATGTTCGCAATCGGCGTGGTGGACATTGTTTTATTCAACGGAAGCACATTCAGTGCGGAAGGTGCCATCCCGAAGGAGCACATGATCTGTGCGCCTCCGCATACTGCAAATCCCATTTCATTTACCTCGCTTTTTATGACTGATCCGGTTCCGTCAGATCCGGACGGAAGCATTCCGGGTCGATTTTTTCATATTCCCTGGTAACCGACGAACTGCCGACTGCCTCGCAAATCAGCTTTGAAGACGCTGCCCCTGCTCCGAGTATCATAAAGAACCTGCCGCTTTCATCCGTTTGTGCGGTATACGCAGGCATGAGCAGGGAGCCTATGCGGGAGTGGCTGTATCTGACAGGCTCTGAAAGCTGATAGCAGCCGTTTCTGCAGTCCGGGTCTGCTGCGGTGCTGAGAAATACATCTTCGCTGCCGCCGTCGCCGCCGGTGAGCCGGAAGCCCCTGCCGTCAAGACGCACACCTTCCGGATGGAAAACGGAAAGGAAGCGGTCTCCCTCCCGGCAGTCCGTGAGCAGCTTATAGGCCGCTGATCTGTGACAGTTGACGATCGTCACCAGAGCGCCCGGCTCTGCTCTGCCCTCAACGCGCAGGCACCCCGCCGGAACAGGATAGACCCGTCCCGGTCTGAGCCTTACCGTCATCATTTTCATTTCCTCTCCTGTCACGGTTACCTGCGTGGCAGACATCAGGAATCGTCCGCCCTCCACATTGACGGTATAGCTGCCGGGCCTCAGGTCCGTAAACACGAACCAACCGTCATTCTTTTGTATCGGGGGCTTTTCTTTTTCGATCCATGCCCTTGCATTACTGCCTGTGATCTGTCTGCCTGTAAGGTCGTCAAGCAGCAGCACCGCAAGCGATACCCTGCTCACAGCCCTGTGCCCTATGGGAAAGTATTCGTCCATTCAGGTTCCCCCCTTGCCATTGATGTGCTGTCAGCCGTTGCGTATCTGGCCGATCGTAATATCTGTTTCCTTCACTCTTGTGATCGTCCTGATCTTCTCGGACTCTATCTCCACCGGATAGACCTTATAGAACAGCGAGAGCTTATACGGCGGATCGTTAACGCCCCATATTCTTGTTTTCTCCTCGGGTTCCAGCTCCAGCAGTTCGATCTTCGGAGGGTACTGCAGTCCGCTGAAGGGTGCTCCCAGAAGCTCCCCCCTGAGAATCGACGTCCCCTCGAAGATCTGAAGCACTCTGCCGAGTATCTTCGCCTCTTCAAGAGTCCGGAATTTGATATCGCTGGCAGAGTACGCCGTGAGCATGAAGTAGAGGTCCAGGAACATGGACGGACTTCTCAGCTTATCATTTCCCACGGCCGTTCTGTCCACAGGCACGATATCCGGGTTGCGCTTGATGTCATACAGCAGGATGCCGAGATTCACATCGCCCCTGTCTGATGGGTGGCACATTCCGATGCCCTCCGTGTTCTGAATGATGTCTGGCACCATTCCCTCTCTGAGCAGCTTGATCAGAGCGTCTCCCACATCCGAAATAATCTGGTAACCGGGCATTTTTACCCATCCTTTCCATTAAGCGGCAGAGGGCTGCTCTGCCTGTGAGGCAGTGCTTGTCTGTATCTCGTTGCCGTTTTCATCAAAATAAGTTCCATTGCCTGTCTCTTTGCCAAGACGGAACTCGCCGATATACTTGATATTGCCGTTGTCATAGAATTCCCGTCCCTGACCGTCGTACTTGCCAAGATAGAAGCCGCCGTCATAGATCATAATGCCGTTGCTGTTATAGAGCTTGCCGCTGCCGCTGTAGACGCCGTTTTCAAAGCTGCCGTCATAGAGTACGACACCGCTGCTGTTGTAGAGTTTTCCGCTGCCGTTGTATACGCCCTCGGTAAACCCGCCGCTGTATTTGATCACACCATTTTCATACAGCGTTCCGGTGCCGTCATATTTTCCGTCCTTGATCTGGCCGGAGTATACGGGCTGCTCACCGTTCTTGAGGACTACCGTTCCGGTAACGACGTTTCCGTTTTCGTCAAGTGTTCCCGTGCCGGTAACATTGCCGTTTTCATCATAGTAGGTTCCTTCGCCGGACGGCTTGCCGTTTTTGAAGCCGCCGTCATATCTGAGCACGCCGTCTTCATACAGCTTTCCGGTTCCGTTGTAGCTGCCTTCTGTAAACTCTCCCTCATACAGCTTGTCGCCGGTTGCGGGATCATAGAGCGTTCCGTTGCCGTCATACTTGCCGTCCTTTATATCGCCGTCATACAGCAGCTTTCCATCGCTGGTTTTCACCTGCGTGGAGCCGTTCTGAACATTGCCCTCTTCGTCGATATTTCCGCTGGAGATGACGTTTCCGTTCTCATCATAGAGTGTACCCTGGCCCTGCATTTTGCCGTTTGAGAACTCGCCGTCATATTTCAGCTTACCGTTTTCATAGAGCTTGCCCGAACCGTTATACTTTCCTTTAGAGAATTCACCGTCATATTTCAGGGTGCTGTTTTCGTACTCCTTGCCGGTACCGTCATACAGACCGTTTACAAACTGGCCGTCATAAATGAGCTTGCCGTCCTCATAGAGCTTGCCTTCACCGCTGTAGACTCCGTTTTCAAACTGGCCGTCATATTTCAGCTTTCCTGTCTTTTCGTCATATAACTGACCCTTTCCGTTGTATTGATCCTTTTCGACCTCACCGGAATAAATAATCACACCGTCATCATTCAGTACGGTTGCGGTGCCGTTGAGCAGCGTCCCGTTACCGATGGTTCCCTCTGCGATGACCACTCCCTTCTCATTGTAGAGAGTGCCCTGGCCCTGGATCTTTCCCATCACAAATTCGCCCTGATAATACAGGGTATCATCCTTATAGAGCTTGCCTTCGCCGTTATACAATCCGTCTGTGAATTTTCCTTCATATAACAGGGTGTTATTCACATATTTCTTGCCGGAGCCATTGGGCTTTCCATCTTTGAAATTGCCCTCATAGCTAAGCTGGCCGTCTTCATAGAGCATACCGCTCCCGTTATACAGCCCGTTGACAAACGCACCCTGGTAGACAAGCTTTCTGTCCGTCTCGTTATAGCACATTCCCTCTCCGTTGTAGGTACCTGCACTGAACTGGCCGGAATACTTGATTACCCCATTTTCGTAGTATTCGGTACCAACACCGTCGAAATCATTGGCAGCAAAGTTTCCCTCATAATGCAGCATCCCCGATTCATAGTACAATCTGCCCTGACCGGAATACTTGTCTGCCGCAAAAGAACCTTTATAGACCAGATCGCCCCGGTAATTATAGAGCGTTCCGTCGCCTTCTACCCTTCCCTTTTCAAGCCTGCCTTCAAAAATCATCTTTTCAAACTGCTGGTTGTCAAAAAGTCTTACCTTTCCGGAATAATCCACCACCTCGGTACTGTTGATCCACATATCCTTTGTGAACCACCAGCTGACGATCATGGGGTAGAGAAATTTAATAATCAGTATCACAAGAAAAATCAGCAGAAGGAAGATAAACAAGATCAGCTTCTTGGCAACAAACTTGTCTCCGATGATGGCATACTGCTTGATGTTGTGTGGCTTTGAAGCAATGCCCTTTACGCTGTCCTTGACATCTACTGCCATCTTGCTGACAATATTCTGCGGATTGAGCTTGCGCAGGATCGACCTTATGAACAGGTAAACAGGCGTAATAAATATTCTTTGAAACTTTTTAAAAAACAGCTTGAACGCCGCAAACAAATCAAAATTCATTTATATCACCTTTTGGGTCCGCTCTCAGTTCTTTCAGGGCTGCGAGATGTTTTTCTCTATTGTCACAGTTCCGATTGCAGAGAAGTGACCTTTGTTGTCTTTATTCTTTTCCGGGTTGATAATCGTATAAATAAGATAAACAAGGGCTGCAATAATCAGTCCGTAAATGACGAGCTTCTTCAACACCTTACCTAATTTCTTGATTTTCTCCCACAGCTTGTACCAGAAGGTCTTTGGCTGTTCGGAGTTTTCATCATAGCCCTCAAGCTTCTGCATCAGGGCATAGTATTCTCCGTACAGGTCGATCATTCGTTCCTGAGAGAGCTCCGGCAGTCGGGTGAAGAAGTCCGTAATCAGATCAGGCACCTTTCTTTCAAGCTCCTTTGCAAACAGCAGCTTAAATACAGGCTCGATACAGACCCTGCCGTTTGCCGACCTGTCGGTAGTGATATCAAAAATAGGATAGTTGAAGCTCACGGAAAGATCTGACGAGATCACCATACACTCCGGGCTGAAGCACTTTGACAGGAAGTATTCGGGCATATCCTGCAGCACGATCCTTTCCAGCAGCCTGCGGCCAAGCTCCAGTCTCTCCTTGAGAGGAAGGCTCTCTGTGGCAAGCTTTGTGCTCAGGGTGATGCCTTCTGTGTATTTCATCACGATACAGAATCTGTCTTCAAACACAAAATGCTCGATATAGTCCGTGAAGGACTCCTTGTTGATGTTGTCTGTCAGCCAGCCTGCAAGCTCGGCAAAAAGGCTCCTGTCCTTTATGCTGAGGATTCTGCAAAGGCCTCCGCCGCTGCTGTTTCTGCAGATGTAGCAGTCATAGACCTGTCCGGTCTGTTTTACTCCCACTATGGGATAATCGTGTTCGTATGTGCTGATCACCAAGCGGCAGCGCCTCCCTTTATGTTCTTGTTACCTCTCACGGCTCATCATTCCCTGACAACAACCATGATAGACGCCTTCAGTTCAGGATAGATCGCACTCTGTGCAACTACCTCGTATACTCCCTCCGTATTGGGAGCGGTATACAGACCGTTAGCATCAATGTCTCCGCCCGTGTCAGGCGAGACGGACCAGCGCACGGTTTTGTTGGTCATATTCAGGCACACTGCCTCAAGATAGCGTGTCTCTCTGGGCTTGAGCACAAGAGAATTTGGCTTGATCATCAGCTTCATCTTGCTCTTCTCGCCTACTGCCTCGTCAATGTCTCTGATCGCCGTCCATCTGATGTCGATAAAGTCATTCAGCACCGTTGCTACTGTCATCACGCCCACCACAAAGCTGCCCTTTGTCGGGTCAAGCTTTGCGGCGATTTTGATATTCGGCACGCTTTCCTTGAAGATTTCAGAGTCGCCGAAAATGGCGCCGCCGTCTTCTGTCTTGATGCCAAGGATAATGGATACGCTGCCGAGTCCCAGACCGTGAATGATCTCATCCGAGTAGAAGACCTTGTTTTTCAGGCTGCCTGAGCTGAGGTCTACCCTGCACACGCCGCCGGCAATCTCTCGTTCCGATTCTGCCGGCACTTCGGGATCATCGTTCTTCTGGGCAGTCTGTACGACGCTTCTGGCAGGCATACCGTCCAATCGCTGCAATGCGTTCTGCAGATCGTTGCCAAGGACATACTGTCCGAAGGGAACATTGCTGACGCTCTCAATAATGGCTGTCTCACCTGCGTTCACAAGATTGATCCTGGCAAGATAGAGTCTCTGGCCGAGAGCCGCCCTGAAAAGGGAATCCATGTCCCTGCTGTAGCTGGCGCTCACGATAGCTTCCCTGAGGTCGCCTTTGATGATGCTTGTTTCTGAACAGCCGGAGGCGGAAGCTTCCACGGGTATCTTATCATAGGCAAGCGTGAACGAAGACGGCTCCACCTTTGCACTTCCCTTTACGTTCACAACATTGCCCGTATTGAGCCGGTAGATCAGGGTATATTTGCCCTTCTTCTCAAAGAGCATCTCATTGAATTTTATGGAAAGCACCGAATCATCGTCGGTCTCATCTGTCAGGCAGATAAGCTGAACGTCATAGGAGAAGGAGGCAAACTGCTTGGTAAAGGTCTCAATCTCGACTCTGAGTTCAAGCTGTGAATCGGAGTTGACAAAGCGGGGGATGACGTGTCTGATACGCAGTTTTCCGTCGCTGTAAACAGTGGTGGTCTCCTCGTAGATGTCCTTGACGGGATCAATACTGTCATCCGGCTCTGAGGATGTCAGATAGAGACTGTAGCCCTCTTTGATCTTATCACGGACAGCGGATCCGTCCGCAGATGAAATATCATAGGAGGAACCCTTTTCTACCTCGTTATATTCCAGACAAAGATATACATAAGCATTGCTTCCCCTGCTCATGGCCGTTTCGTAGCCCTTAATCATGGAGAGCTTCTTTGTCACCGGAGAATCCACAATGATCTCACGGCCGGTATTGTCAAATGCAAGCCCGCTCTCAACGGAGATGGTCTGGTCGTCGATGGCAACAACATTCAGTCCGCTCACCACACCGACGCCGTGAACAAGCCTGTTGACCAGCCTGCGCTTGTCATTCATGTATCTCTGCTCGGAATTGAAATCCTCCACACTAAGAAGCATACCATAATAGTACTTGTTTCTCTCGAAAGGATAAAGCTGTGTGTTTTTCATGGCTGTCACCCGTTATCTTCGGGTATTCCTCCTTTTTCATGGTCTTTATCCTGCGGCTCCTGCCCCAGGGTGGATAGTGAAATCTGAGACCTGCCGTCAAGAATGGCAGGACGATAATTGCCAAGGGAAGTGTTGACTCCCAGATAGGCATAATTATCAAGAAAGATGAAGGGATCAAGCTCGGCAAGCTTCAGTTCCACCGATGCAGGCAGCATCTCAAGTGCCAGCCGCCGGATGATCTCCAGATTATGTCCGGGCTTTACAAGCACCGTGACGGTATATGGACTGCTGCCGTACATGGCAGCAAGGGCCTTCTCGTCTTTGTTTTCCGTCTGCTGTCTCACGGCAAACCCTTCGATGATGAAGGGCTTCTCGCCCAAGTACAGCTCCAGAAGCTGTGAAAGTCCCTCTTTGGTGCCTCTCATGCGGTAGAGCTTTACCGCATTGAGCAGCAGCCTGCGAAGCTGATCCTGGGACCAGATACTGGTATCGTTAATATTGAGCCAGCCTGACAGCATCTCAAGGAAATCACTCTCCGCACATTCCGGGTCGAAGCAGTTTGAAACGTCAGCAATCTCGGCATCAAGCTCCTCATAGAAGGTCTGGAAAATGCCCAGATATCGTTCAAGAAAATGTCCCTGCTTGTCGCTCCTGCGATAGATCTGCGGGAGCTTGTCGATCCAGGAGCCTGCCGGCAGATAGATCATCATATCGTTTATCTTCGCGGCAGAATCGTTGGGGCTGTACATTTCCACCAGCAGCCACAGATACCTTCCGCTCACATCATGCAGCAGGATATCGGAAACCCCCGACGCCCGCTTTTTTACCATCGGAGAAAACGCCCTCAGCTTATCGTCAAGCGACAGATCAGGGGCGTCAAACACCTCATTGATCGTCGTCTCTTCGCCGGCAAGCTTCATTTTCTCCTTGTCGCAGGCATAGACCGTCACCCTCAGGTCCTCATCCGGGCAGCCCTCCGTGCTGATTACCAGTCTGTGCCAGATCATTTCACGCTCTCCGGAATCAAATATCCTCGTAAGGAAACGCCCGACACCCGCCTTGCTTTTCGACTCAAAGCAGAGATCTCCGCCTCTCACGACCATATTCTCCAGTATCCCTCTGTTATAGTCATAGGCTTTGTTCAGTATAAAATATTTCAGCTTTTCTCTCATGAAAAAGGCCCCTCTGTCAGATATGCATTATCAGTAGCCTGTATTGATCACAAGCTCTGTCTCACTCAAATATGCCATTACGTTGGGCGAAAGCAGCAGGTCGCCCTCACGGGTGCGCTGCGCTCCGCTGCCGTCTATTTCAAGGCTCAGCGTACCGATAGAGATCACAAAGCTCAGCCTGTCGATCAGTTCATAAAGCCTGCTGAATATCAGCTTCGCTCCGAAGCTGTTGTTGTAGGAAGAAAAATACTCCTTAATTACCTCTGTTATTCTTTCTCTCGGGTTTGAAGCAGACCTCTCCACTTTCACCGTCACAAACACCCTCACGCCGGAATACTTCGGGCTGACGATGCGAAAGCCTGTTCCCAGCATCCGTTTCTTTTCAAGAGCCGCGAGGATGTTGCGCTTGTAGCTCTCGCTCGGCACACCCTTCCCTTCAAGCGTCCAGGGTTTTACGATCACCGACCGCACCGGGTCAGACTTTGACCTGTTATCATTGATCATCTGACATTTTTCGATCTTCAGTCCCTGCACCCCGGTGATGAATCTTTCCACATCTTCATCCGTCACCAGCGTCTCTGTGGAGCGAAGCATCAGATGCGCCCTTAAACAGCAGCTTTCAACGGTTTCTTCATTCAGTCCGCCGTCCGAGCGGCGCAGGTTCGAGATCACGATGCTGCTGTCGTCACTTTCCCCCATGCGGTCTATTTTCCCGACGGAAACATTGCCGTCTGCCCCTAAGGTTTCAGAGCAGCCGATGAGGAATATCCTGCCCTCAGGCGCCATGCCCCTGATGCAGTCCCCGAATTTGATGACACCTTTGCTGGTGTCCAATATATATACAAAATCATCCGCCTTTGCAGTAGAAAAGTCCTTTACCTTTTTCCACTCCACAAGCCTGCCTCCGCTTGCAGGAAGCTCCGTCATAATCGCAAAGCTCTCGTATTCCAGCTTTGTGCTGCCAAGCTCATACTCCTGGAACGGCAGTCCCAGCCCCACTCCGATCACGTTGCTGCCAAGGATCTCACGGGCAAGGTTCACGATCCTCACAGAGGAAGCTCCCTGCAGCTCCGGAATCCTGACAGTCACCTCGCCGGTTCCCTCATCCAGACGCTTTTCATAGTTCGGAACGAAAGTGAACAGTCCGTCGTCGCCTCGGAGGAAAATCCTGGTGGTACCGGTCACGGAAAGCTCCGTATGCAGCCGGATCTTGTCGGATGCAGGCAGATCAAAGTACTCGGCGAGGGTTTCCCGCTGTGTTACGGGCAGCAGTCTGAATTCAAGACTTTTAATCAGCGGTATGGTGTCATATTCACCTTCCGTCAGCCGGAAGCGCACAAAATACGCTTCACTCTCGCTCACTCTGCACTTACGATGCCGGTGCCGGGGCTTCATCATAATAATCCCCGAGGCAAGAAAGCTGTGGGTATTGTCAACACATTCCATTTTCTTCCAGGACAAGCCGTCGAAGTATTCCGCCTGCATCCGGGCAAGCGGGATAAACGTTTCAGGGTTCGTAATGGGGTTTCTTTTGACCGGGTCCTTATCACTTATCCCGACATACAGCCGGTGCTGCTCGCCTTCTTTCAGCGGCTTGTCAAAGCCGATGTAAAACTCCCCCGAATATCCGGAGGGGAAGGGCATGATTCTCAGATCGCCTCCGAAGGCAAGGGATGAGCGGTCAACCACTCTTTCCTCATCCCCGTTCCTGCTGATGCAGCAGATGATCCTTGCCGAAGAAATATAGGTCCTCTGGTCCGCTTCAAAGCATATTCCGCCCGCATACAGCCTTGTACCTGCCGCTGCCACGATGTCTTCGGAATATGTCACCCTCACCTGGGTGGATGAGGGCTTTTTGGTACGCCGGTTAATTCCCAGGAGCTTGAAAAATTTTCCGATATTGTCAGGGCCTATTCTGTTGAGATAGTATTGCTGTATCTCTTTCAGCCAGGCGAACATTTCCAGCATGGTAACGCCGGGATCGTGGTAGTTCAGGTCTGTCCACTCGGGGTAGGTGCTTACTATTCTGTTTTTTGCATTTTCCATGATATCGTCAAAGCTTTCGCTGTCAAGATCAATATCGGGCAGCATGAGAATCACTTCCTTGCTGAACATTCATTCAGATTTATTTCCATACTCTTACGAGAGTGTGATACTGATATCGTTTTCTCCGCTTACCGGCAGGATGTATGCAAGCTCCTTTATGCCATCCTGGTCGATCTCCTTCAGACTCCCTGCCACGGAAACGAAGGTGGTTATTTTGATGCTCTTGATATATTCTATATTCTGGATGCGGAGCACGGCACTTCTGATCTGGTGCTCGTTGGGTATCCTTCCCAGCATCCATTCGTTATTGCCCTTGGGGCCGGAATAGAAACCGATGTGCTCTCTGATACACCGGTCGATGGTCCTCTTCAGGTCAAAGATACCGTCAAGGCTTTTGGCAACAAGCTCCGCCTTGATATTCATCCTGATGAACGAGGGCTCCGTGATGAAGAAGGCGTCTTCTCTGGCAAGAGCCCCCGACATTCTCGGCAGCATATAGTTCCTTATCTCATTTCTGAGCTTGCTGAAATCGCAGTTTGGACTCTTGAGCACCACAAGGGTCACAGCCCCCCTGTCAAAACCGCCTGTGATGCTTCTGCCGCTGAAACACCTTACCTTCTCGATGCAGCTTGACGAGCAGAGAGCCAGTTCTTCATAATCCCTTACCGTGATGGCCCTGCCCTGGGTCCTCAGCATCACAGAGCTTCTTTTCAGCGCCTCATAGACCGTTTCGGTATCGCTGCCGCCGTAGAAGCTCTTGGGATTGACTACCTCCGAAACCAGGCCGATCGAGCGCTCCATTCCGCTCACGGCAGCCACATCCACATTCGTCCTTGCTCCGCCGCCGGTCGTGTAATAAACAAGTATGTTGTCCTCATCCGAAGCGGAGGGGATCCTGCCCTTTCTGCCGTTGCCAAAGGTGACGGTGCCTCTGCCCCTGTCTACGGTATAGCTCCGTGAACGGGCGTCCTCCATGATGAAGGTATTCACCTCGTTCCACTTTACCCAAAGCTCTATGGTCATTCCGGCACTGTCTGTGACTCTCATCAGCCGCCCCTCTTTCTCCAGAGAGACTACCTCCTCGTCAGAAAGGGTGAGGTATTCGTTGACATATACCGATATATCCAGTATACCCGAAGCGGAAAGCTGAAACTCCCTGTCCTCGGTATACACGTTCATAGCAAATCTGTCTTCCCTGTGGCTATCCACATTTCTGGACATCACAGAATTGAAGCTGAGCTTGTTGATGATCGGGTAATCCGCATACGAGGTCTTGTAGCTGTCATTGACATCGGTGATCCTCACCCAATACAGTTCCTCGCCGAAAAGCCTTTTTTTCACAAAGCCGTGATTGTCAAGGAACACCGTCAGGCCGACGATTGTAAAACCGTTTGTCTCATCCACCATATTGAGGTGCTTCCATCCGCTCTCCGAATAGTATTCCCAGAAGAGCTCGGGGCGTACGGCAAGCGGGTCCTCCACGATATCCCAGAGGGTGCAGATCGGTCCGTTCTCAAGGGGCGAGGAAAATCCCAGATAGACGGTTCTGCCCTTGTCTCCTGTACTGTAGAAGGGGACGAACTCCTGATCGGTAGCCACATCCCTCTCGGAATAGTCTATCTCCTCAAGACAGTTTACCGCCTTCATTTCCTCGATCCTGCAGCCGTCGCTGTCATAATGATAGTCAAACGAAAGGTTCCTGATCAGCGGCGACATATAAAACCCTTTGAGCTTATAAAGATTATCGGCCTTGAGCACCCTTGCACGGATATAGTAATCCTCCCTTGCCCCCACGAACACCTTGCTCATATCCTCGGGACATACAAAGGTCATCGTCTTGAAGCTGTTCATAACGCCGCCATTGTAGCGGAAAATATCACTGTAGGAATTATCCGGGAAAAGCCTGCTCCAGCCGTAGCCGTTGTAGTATTCCCAGATCACCTGTGTGATGGTGATCTTATAGGCTGTCCTTTCCTTGAAATCGCTCTTGTTGGCGATCCACTTCCATTTGATCTCATCGTCTCCAAGTTGGTTCTCTATGGGCACCTGGATCACGTTCATATCAAAATTCAGCGTGATAACGGCACCCCTCTTGTTGAGCACCTCCGTACAGCCAAGATAGATTTCATTGAATATCTGGAAGCGCTCTCCGAACGCGAAGAAGGAATTGACCTCCAGCTCGGTGATGCCGTCCGTAACGCTGTCGGGTGCTATCAGCCTGCCCGAGGGCTTCACGTTCACATAGGAGAAGCTGAGGTCCTTCAGCGCAGACAGCTCTCTTACCGTCACTCTGAGGGCACAGCCGTTTTCATCATTTTCCATCGGCGGCATTTTCTCGCTCTTGATGAGCACCAGCTCGCCGTTTCTGTATTGTATATCACGGATGGGCACATAGCCGTGCTTCGGGGAATAATATTCTATCGTCACCGCATTGCTGTCTGTAAGTGCACTCACAGAGCTGCTCAGCACAGGCACTCCGCTCTGGTGGAAAAACGCCATCCTCAGCTCCCCCTTGCTGGTGATATGGAAGGCATAGGGATGGGAGAGCGTCAGCGTGTGTGACTGGAGATTCACTTCCGGGAGACTGAATAGCTTTGTGCGTTCATTCACAATATCCTCATACCGACCGATATGGTCACTGCTGTCGTCAATGCAGAAGCTCCTGACGATCTTGGAGGCAGACACCAGAACATCGTCCTTGGTCTCAAAATGGATCGGCTCGTCACCTCCTGCATAGGAAGTAAGCACAGTGCCCTTCGGAACCTCAACAGGCTCTGCATCATCCGTGGAAAGAAGAAAGCTCACATAACCCTCAGAGGGTGAAGCCGGCTTGAGCGACGCATTGATCAGATTAAAGAAGGCAATCTCGTTTTTAAGCGGAAGTCCGTTTATCTTCTTGACAGTACCTTCAAACATCTCTGCACAAGCTAAAGCCAGAGCCGCCGCAATGTCGGGCTGCGCCAGATCCATATTCCACTCGGGGGTATAGCTTGCAGCTCTCTTGCAAAGTATATCCTGTATATCCTTTTTACTGCGGGCGTCTGTTTTCACCACGTTTCATCAATTCCTTTCCGTCATTCTGCTGAAATTCCAACGGGCGCTTTATCGGATCATCGCGCCCTCGTTGTAACCTTCACTGATATAGAAGGGGTATACAAGGTTAAAGGGGTTGTTGGTGGAGCGCACCACATAGCCGATCTGAATGAGCAGCACGCCGCTGTCGTCAGGCGACTGCACAATCTCCACCTCAATGTCCTTGATCCTCGGCTCCCACATGATGAGAGAGCTTTCAACCTCTCTTTTCATCATCTGCATGGAGGTATAATCGGACGTACCAAAAGCAAAGGCGTTTATGGAGCAGCCAAAGTGAGGCGACATGGGGCGTTCACCCGGCTGCGTGCCGAGTATGATTCTGATCGATTCCTTGATGTCCTCTTCGTTTGAAGAAGTACGCACCCTTCCTGTCAGGCTGTCTACCTGTACGGGGAATTTAAAGCCTGTACCAAGAAAGCTCTTGCTGCTTTTTTCGTCCATTTTGCGTCCTCCTTAGTTGATTTTTACTATCGTGCCCTTTACCTGGGTAGAACCGCTGGATGAAAGCTGCAGTGAGCTTGCACCGTTCACCTTCATGGAGGTGCCGTCTATCTTCACGTTCTGCCCCTTGGCATTCAGGTCTTTATCCGCCTTTAATTCTATCGTTGCACTGCTCAGGCTTATCTTTTTTCCGCTGCCGTCAAAAAGTGCCGCCTGACTGCCGCCGACCTTGATTATGAGCTTCTTATCGGCCGCTATCGTGACCTCTCCCTTTTTGGAATCAATCGTCACGCTGTTCTTACCGTCCTTATCGTGCAGGGTGATCGTATCCTTTTCCTCGTCAAACTCAAAGCCCTTGCCGTTTTTTGTTTTCATGGTTATCTTCTGCTTGTCCTGGGTGTCGTCTATCGTGATCTCGTTGCCGCCCTTTGTAATGAGCTGCTTTGTCATATTTTTCTCGGTGGCGGCGGTTTTGGGAAGCTTATTTT
>ONEU01000028.1 GCA_900316925.1 uncultured Eubacteriales bacterium | reverse complement strand
CGAGAAGCCCGAAAAGCCGCCGGTAAAGGTGGAGGTTGTAAAGCAGACAGAAACAAAGCCGGAAACTGAGACTGCCGAGAAGCCCGAAAAACCGCCGGTAAAGGTGGAGGTTGTGAAGCAGACAGAAACAAAGCCGGAAACCGAGACTGCCGAGAAGCCCGAAAAGCCGCCGGTAAAGGTGGAGGTTGTAAAGCAGACAGAAACAAAGCCGGAAACCGAGACTGCCGAGAAGCCCGAAAAGCTGTCGGTGAAGGAGGAGGCTGTAAAGCAGACCGAGACCAAACCGCAATCGGAAGAGCATTCCGCATCTGACCGTACGGAAAAGCCGGAAGAGCAAAGGGGAAGCCTGCTGTATTCTGCACCGAAAGCGCCGACGGTGACACTCCCGACATCTTCTAAAAGGACGGATACGCCAGCTCAGGAGCAGATCGAGAATGTCATGCCGCCCAAGAACAAAAAGGAGCGTATGAAAAGAGAACTTCCCGTTTATGATATCTTTGCCGAGTTTGCAAAGGAACAAAAACAGAAACAGAAACAGGAAAAGGAAACCGTGGAGAGCACCCCTCCGGAACAAACGACTGTACATGAACCTGCAGCGGTTTCTCCGACAGAGGAGGACGCTGGGACCGGTGAGACAATGGTCCGGGAGCTTGAAACGCCGGCGGTGAACTCCGTATCGGCGGAACCGAAGGCCGCCCCCGAAGAAACCATCATCACAGAGCCGGCAGCACCGGAAGAGAACCTGGTGCCGTCAGGGGAAGAATATGCACAGACTCTGAATCCTGTGGAGGAGAGCATACCTGCCACGGTGTACCCGACATCTGCCTCCGCCGTGGATGTGATGTCTTCGGATGACCGTCAGTCTGATGTACCGGAGCAGTCAATGTATGCGGATCAAGCTGCGGCAACGGCGGTGCCGTCTCCTTCCTATCCTGAACATCCACAGACAACGGATACCCTTCGTATTCCGACAACAGATTATCCCTATCTCACGGAAAATGACGGAATCTCGCCCATCTCCCTGTCTTTCGGGGATGACACACAGAGCCGGAACGTGAGTCAGATGGATTCCTCTGTCATGCCGGTTGCCCCGGACATTCCGGAGCCGTCCGTGGATACGATGAGATATCCGGATGAGATCGTCCCACCGGAGGAAGAGGCCAGGTACCGTGCCGATGATCTTCCCGGTGGAGACGGCATCCGCATCATTCCCTGGGAAACGACCAAAAAAGAGGAGACGGTACCCGAACCGCTCCCGCCGGTCAGCGAACCGGTGAATGCCCCCGATCTTTCGGAAGGACAGATTCCTGCTGTTACATATCATTACAGCCATGCCGAACCATTTGTTGTGATGGCGGGAAAATTCTCCAAGACACTACGCAGTGAGTATGAAGCCATTCTGAAGGTCAGACATCAGTCCGATCCGTCCGTCAGGCTTCCGAAAGCGCCTGAACCGCCCCCGGTCAGCGTACCAAAGAAGAAGAACGTTTCAAAACCCGCCGCCGTATCCCCGAAAACCGCTCCTGTGCCGACGGCTGTGCCGAAGCAGAAGCAGGAACCACCTGTCAAAAGTGCTCCGAAGCCGGCTGCACCCCAGATTCCTGCTGCGGCTCCCGTAATACCGGTGCCCCAGATTCCCAAGACAAAGTATCCGTCGATTGACGCGCTGCTAAAGGAAACATCCGCCTCCAAGCCTGTTGAGACCGCAGCTCCCAAAAAAGAGAAGCCGTCCAGAAAGAAGAAGGCAGAGGTTAAAGCCGCTGCGCCGAAGCAGGAAGAGCCCACTGCGCCGAAGGAAAAGCCTGTTAAGAAAAAGGAAAAAACCATCAAAATGCCCAAGCAAAAGAAAAAGAGCTTTGATTTCCGCACCCTCTTCAACGGCGAGGAAGAGTATGATCCCGATGATATCCAGAATCCCGAGGAGGTTAAGCCGCAGCTCGATGACTTTAACGAGGAAGCGGATGCCGAGGCAATCAATACGGAGATCACCACGACCTTCCAGACCGTGTTTGCCAGAATGCTGATTCTGACAGGAACGACGGTTGTTTCGATAGTCCTGTCGCTCGTCGCACAATGCTCACCGCTGTTCCGTGAGAGCATTCGCAACGGCTGGCTGTGGTTTGCGATCATCAGCTTCCTGCTGTTCGCCGTTTCGGTAGTGGTGTACCGGCTGCCCATCGTCAACGGTCTGATGGATCTCCGGCGCTTCAAGGGAAATCCCGATACCGCCATTGCGGTGGCAGCTATCGCAGTTGCGATACAATCCGTCGTGGCGCTCTTCACGCCCGACCTGTTCCTTGACGGCACCTATCATCTCTATGTGCCGCTGGTACTGCTCGGAATGCTGCTCAACTCTCTGGGCAAGCTGGTTCTGGTGCTCCGTACCCACGGAAACTTTTCTTTCCTGAAAAAGCCTTTTCCGAAATTTGCAGGAAAGATTTATTCGGATGATAAAATGGCAGCGGAGATGGTGAAGGACCTGCCCTGCCGAAAGCCGTACATTGCTTATCCCAAGCGCTCCAGCTTTATGAGCAATTTCCTCCAGCTTTCATTTTATCCCGATCCCAGCGAGAAAGCCGCCTCCAAAATCGCTCCCTTTACAACGATTCTGGCACTGGTGGGCTGTATCCTTTTCGGTATCATCAATCAGAGCTTTGCAGGTGCGGTTTCAACCTTTGCACTGATGGCCTGCATGAGTATTCCGATGATCTGTCTTCTGGCCATTAACCTGCCGCTAAGACGCCTGTGCAAGTCCGTCCTGCGGAGCGGTGCGATGATTACCAGTTATGAGACTGTCAGGCAGTTCTGCGATACCAATGTGATCATGGTGGATTCGTCGCAGCTCTATCCCAGAGGATCTGTTACTCTCAGCGGTATCAAGACGTACAAGCAGAGCAAGCTCAATGATGCCATCCTTGCCGGAGCCGCCATTATGGATACGGTGAACGGCAATATGGGCTATGTGTTTGATAATATCGTCCAATGCAGCAAGGACGCACTGCCCAAGGTGGATAATGTGCGTTACGAGGATGGCATGGGGATTGTAGCCTGGGTGAGGGGACAGCGGGTGCTGATCGGCAACCGTGCCCATCTGGAATCCCACAATATCAAGCCGCCAGAGATAGAACAGGAGGAGCGCCATACGAAGCGCGGCCTGGATGTCACTTACATCACCGTCGGCGGCGATCTGATTGCCATGTTTATTCTTTCCTACAAAACAGACCGTAACATCTCCCGTGAGCTGCGTCACCTGGAGCAGAATGGCGTCAGCATCATCGTGAGGACGGTAGACGCCAATGTCACCAAGGAAAAGGTGGCCGAAAGATTCGGATTGTTCCACCGCAGCGTTTCCATTCTGAACAGCAGCTTAGGCGATGTCTGCTACGAAGAGATCGCGACTACCGCCGAGACCTCCCGTGCTTATCTTGTGACAAGAGGAAAGCTCTCCTCGTTTGCCAAGGCCATTTCGGGCTGTATCAAGCTGCAGACCACCGCGACCATCACGAAAATGATGCAGTTTATTGCCATGGCGATAGGTCTTGCGCTGGTCATTCTCATCTGTTTTGTATCCGGCTTTGCGAAGCTGGGGTGCCTGCAGATGCTGCTGTATATCGGATGCTGGACGATCATCACACTGATCGTTTCACTGCTCAGAAAATAACAAGAAAAAGGAATGATTACCATGAAGGTAGCACCGTCACTGCTCTCTTGTGATTTTGCAAAAATGGGCGAGGAAATCGTCCGTGTTGACAAAGCAGGCGCCGACTGGATCCATCTTGACGTTATGGACGGACATTTTGTACCGAATCTCACAATCGGGCCTGCAATTATTGCCGCCGTAAGGGGGTATACGAAACTGCCGTTCGACGTTCATCTGATGATCGAGCACCCGCTGGATTACATCGACGCCTTCGCCGATGCCGGAGCGGATATCATCACGTTCCATGTGGAGGCCTCATCGGATATTGCGGCGACCATAGCGCGCATCAAAGAAAGAGGTCTGAAACCCGGCCTGGTCATCAAGCCCAGGACGCCGGCGGATGCAGTATTTCCCTATCTGGATGAGTTGTACATGGTACTGGTGATGACGGTAGAACCCGGTTTTGGCGGTCAGTCCTTTATGGCTGATATGCTGCCGAAGGTGACCGCTATCAAGGAAGAGTGCCGGAGAAGGGGACTTGACATCCTGGTAGAAGCTGACGGCGGTATTTCCGAGAAGACGGTAGGCGCCGCTGCTGCTGCAGGCGTGGATGTCAGCGTGTCGGGAACGGGCGTTTTCAAAGCCAAAGATCCCGCCGAAGCCATCCGGAAGCTCCAGTCTGCCAATTGATTTCAAACCCGGACAGTCCAAAGCTGATCCGGGTTTTTGGCTGTCTGTCACAAAAAAAGGTCTCCGGAAATAAATTCCTTCAAATTGACGGAAACAGCTTGCAATATGATTCAAAATATTGTATGATATAAGCAGATATTTAGTTTTTGGTATGAGAATCATGGTGTGATCAAGAGTCTGCCGTATTACAGCCGAAAGCTTCTGATATAATTAAGGAGGAAAAAATATGTCCGTAACTCTTAGCGACAAGCATCTCAAAGAATTTATCTCTGAAGAGGAGTACCAGGCAATTGCGCCTCAGATCGAGGTAGCTCATGCACAGCTCCACAACAAGACCGGTCTCGGCAATGATTTTGTCGGTTGGGTCGATCTTCCCGTCAACTATGACAAGGAGGAGTTCGCCAGAATCAAGAAGGCTGCCGAAAAGATCAAGTCTGACACAGACGTATTTGTGGTCATCGGTATCGGCGGATCTTACCTCGGTGCCAGAGCTGCCATCGAGTTCCTGAAATCCCCCAACTATAATGCCCTTCCGAAGGATACTCCCGACATCTACTTTACAGGTAATTCCATCAGCTCTACGGCATTGACAGAGCTGCTGCAGATCTGTGAAGGCAAGGATATTTCCATCAACATGATTTCCAAGTCAGGCACCACTACGGAGCCTGCAATCGCATTCCGTGTATTCCGTGAGCTTCTGGAGAAGAAGTACGGCAAGGAGGGCGCAAAGGAGAGAATCTACTGCACCACCGATAAGGCCAAGGGTACATTGAAGCAGCTGGCAGATAAAGAAGGCTATGAGACCTTCGTTGTACCGGATGATGTCGGCGGACGCTATTCCGTACTCACCGCTGTGGGACTTCTGCCCATCGCAGTATCCGGCGCAGATATTGACAGCCTGATGCAGGGGGCTGCCAAGGCTCGTGAAGAGCTGATGAGCACCGATCTTTCCCAGAATGACTGCTACAAGTATGCGGCTGTTCGTAATATTCTCTACCGCAAGGGCAAGAGTGTAGAGCTGCTTGTCAGCTATGAGCCTGCCTTTACGATGATGAACGAGTGGTGGAAGCAGCTCTTCGGCGAGAGCGAGGGCAAGGATAACAAGGGTATTTTCCCGGCATCTGTTGTGTTCTCCACCGATCTGCATTCTATGGGACAGTACATCCAGGATGGTTCCAGGATTCTCTTTGAGACAGTTGTTCAGATTGATAAGCCGAAGTACGAGCTGACCATCGGCACCGATCCCGAGAACGTGGACGGTCTGAACTTCCTCTCCGGCAAGACAGTCGATTATGTCAACAAGAAGGCATTTGAGGGCACGGTACTGGCTCATACAGACGGAAAGGTACCGAACGCTGTTCTCAATATTCCGGAAGTCAGCGAAGCAGAGCTTGGCTATCTCATCTACTTCTTCGAGAAGGCCTGCGCGATCAGCTGCTATACCATGTGTCTGAATCCGTTCAACCAGCCCGGCGTTGAGAGCTACAAGAAGAATATGTTTGCGCTGCTCGGCAAGCCCGGCTATGAGGATCAGAAGGAAGCCCTGGAGGCAAGACTGAAATAATCCCGACAAAAGCAACAAATTCATTGACAGACAGCTCTGTTTATTGTAAAATTGTATAGAGAGATGTTACACCAATTTGTGGTCAAATTTACAAGGAGGCAAAAGTAATGGTAACACTGATTATAGGAAAAAAGGGTACAGGTAAAACAAAGAAGCTCATCAGCCTGGCAAATGATGCTGTCGAGGCATCAAACGGCAATGTGGTCGTCATCGAGAAAGGCTCCAAGCTGACCTATGATGTCACCCATAAAGCAAGATTGATCGATACGGAGCAGTATTCCATCGGCGGCTATGATGCATTCTTCGGTTTTCTGAGCGGACTCTGCGCCGGTAACTATGACGTCACGGATGTGCTGGTAGATTCCACACTGAAGATCGGCGGCCAGGATTTTACTGCATTCTCAGGGTTCATTGAGAAGATCAATGTGCTTGCTGCCAAGACTGAGACAAAGTTTACCTTCCTTGTTTCTGCTGACGAGAGCGAGCTTCCGAAGAGCCTTGACGCCGTATCTGTCAAGATCTGATCGGACTCCCGTATGTTGATTGATACTGCTGCACGGATTTGTTTCCTGTGCAGCAGTTTTTTTACAGCCTGAACGCAAAAAGGCTGCTGTACCGAATGATCCCGGTACAGCAGTCTTTTTAGTAGCTGATGCAGATGCCGCAGGCTTGATACCCCTGTTCACGCAGTTCCTTGGCGGTAGATTTTTTTACTTCTTTGTTTTTCTCGCTGATCTGTTCAGCCATCCGACAGTCAGGCAGATGGAATTTCTTGTTTTTGGTATTGAGCACATAGTCTCTTTTGGTATTGGCAGCGGCTTCATCGGTGATCTTACTGTCGCCGGTGGCATAGTCGATCTCGATACCGGGCTGGACGTTATAGGCATAGATATGGAAGCAGATTCCTTCTCCGGAGTCCTCTACCGAGAAAGCCTCCATTTCCACACCGTCGGCAAGCAGATGATCTCCCTGAAAGATTGGTGTGACCCGATACAGGACATGGTACCGGGTTTCCTTGACGTAGTCCGCCACCATGTTTTCAAAGGGAAGCATCCCCTCCACATTCAGGTATCGTGTACCGGTAATCAGGTTCTGACGGTTGTCGTTTTCTGCCGTGAGCTGATAGCCGATCAGATGACAGCGGTTATAGAGATAGCTGCCGTCCACGTTATCGTATTTTACGGTATGCCAGCCGGTAGGCTTCACAGCGCCGATACTGCCGCGTTTTTCGGTAGGCATGGTATCTATCCCAACACAGGCATAGGCGGCCGTACACCTGCCCAGAGCGTCCAGATCGCCGTAGCTTTCAAAGGACTGGGTGGTATATTCGCTGTCCTCAAAATAGGGGATATTGTTGTTCAGCTCAACGTAAGCCTTACCGGAATACGCCGGGATGTTCCGCAGGCTGAATCCTTCCGCCGAGGTATCCGCAGGCTGTGCAGTCAGCCCATCGCAGCCGGTGAGCAGGAAGCAGAGTATTGGTATCAGAAGGATACCCGCGATAGATTTCCATTGTTTCAACGGCTGTATTCCTCCCTTGTAATCCTTTCATGTGAACTGCCGGCAAAGTCTCTTTCGGCTGTTTTACGGTAGCCGTCCAGTTCCGTTGTGAGTTTATTATCTGACGGATACCGACGGTTCCAACGGTAAACGATCCAACCGTCGATCCTATCCTGCATTCCGGAGAGCTTCTCCCGTTCCACAAAGCAGATATCGGTATCCGCTGCCCGATGCAGATAATCCTCATCCACACGCACTCTATCAGCAAATTCCTGAAACAACGGCAGGGAATAAGGGTGTATCCAGATCATCTGATCCGCCGCAGCGGAATTTATTAGATCGTTGATCAGTACACGATCCCTGCTTTGTCTGCGTCCGTTGAACAGGATGCCGTTATCATCATCCAGACAGATAGCAATTGTCATTCATCATCACCTCTTCCTTATCCATCCTATCATATCACATGTCCCAAAAAATAGTCAACCCCCTGCGGCGTCCCGACGCTGTGTAGTCACGCTGTCGTTTGCTTGCGCTCACGCTGTATGCGGTAAGGCGAGGGTGCAGTTTCGCTAACATCCGGCACGGCACAGCAGGGCTGTGAATTTTCTACTTCCGCCGCCACGCCCCTTGTCGGGGCGCTTGACGGCTGGTTTTTACAGACTTTCAGGTACGTTTACTCAACTCGTAGTACCCGTGCCTGCTTTTTTTAGTTATTGATGAGGATGGAAGTCGGATAATTGAAGGGCTATTGGTCGTGTTATCCCGGTATGCAACGAAAGACGGATACTTTTTTCGGGCGATAATGATCCCGTATACTTCTGTAAAAAAATGATTGACAGATAAAAAATTTTTTTTTATACTATATTGTGGAAAACAGAGGAAGAAAACTCACTCTGGTTTTCCGGAAACCAATCTGGAAAGGACGACCCCTTAATGAAAACAAGAATCGGAATTTTAGGCTACGGCAATCTTGGCAAGGGAACAGAAATCGCAGTTTCAGCCGCCAACGATATGGAGCTGGTTGCCGTATTTACCAGACGTGACCCGAGCACCGTCAAAATCCTGACACCGGATGTGCCTGTTGTCAACGTTAGTGAGATAGAGAAGTGGACGGAGAAGATCGACGTACTGGTGCTCTGCGGCGGCAGCGCTACCGACCTTCCGGAGCAGACACCTGCGTATGCCAGACTGTTCAACGTCATTGACAGCTTTGATACCCATGCCAGAATTCCGGAGCACTTCAAAAATGTAGATGAAGCAGCAAAGGAAAGCGGTCATATCGGTATGATCTCTGTTGGCTGGGATCCGGGTCTGTTCTCCCTGAACAGAGTATACGCCAATGCGATCCTTCCTGACGGAGAGGATTACACCTTCTGGGGCAAAGGCGTCAGCCAGGGACATTCCGACGCGGTGAGAAGGATCAAGGGCGTCAAGAATGCAAAGCAGTACACCATTCCTGTTGACGAAGCCTTAGAGGCAGTCAGAAGCGGAAAGAATCCGACTCTTACCACCAGAGACAAGCACCTCAGAGAATGCTTTGTAGTACTGGAGGAAGGTGCCGATGCTGCTGAGGTAGAGAAGCAGATCAAAGAGATGCCCAACTACTTTGCAGATTACAATACCGTTGTGCATTTCATCGGCGAGGAAGAGTTCCTCCGTGACCACAGCGGAATGGCACATGGCGGATTTGTGTTCCGTTCCGGCAAGACCGGCGTGAATAAGGAGAACAACCACATCATCGAATACAGCCTGAAGCTGGATTCCAATCCGGAGTTTACTACCAGTGTCATCATAGCTTATGCAAGAGCCGTGAAGCGCATGGCAGACGAGGGCATGACCGGATGTAAGACGGTGCTGGATGTTCCCCCGGCATATCTGTGTGAGCAGTCGGGCGAGGAGCTGCGTGCACACTTCCTGTAATCGGAACCAGACGGTTGTAGACGTTGATGAAAGGCTGTTAACGGCCCTATTCGTATACAGCACAAAACAAAAAGCTGTCGCACTCTGAATGGTGCGGCAGCTTTTGCGTTTATTACCACTTGAAGAACACATCCGCATAGGTACGGATGGCTTGTTCCGCCTGTTCATAGGTCAGTCGGGAGGTGTCGATACACAGATCATAGTTCCTGGCATCAGTCCAGGAGGATTCGGTGTGGTGCTTCACATAGTCGGCACGGTGTTTGTTGACCTGACGGATCATTTTTAGCGCCTCCTTTTCGGAGATGGCAAATTTTTCCATCACCGTCCTGACGCAGACGTGCTCCGGCGCCCAGATATACACGCGCAGCACCTTGTGAGGACTGCTTCTGAGAATGTGAGAGGCACATCTGCCGATGATGACACAGTTTCCTTTGTCTGCCACGTCACGGATGATTTTCGACTGGCAGGCGAAGATATCGTCACGGGAGCGGTACGGATTCATCTCCGAGGGAACGGTAGTATGAAAGGAAGGTTTCACTACCCGTTCATCATTCCTGGCAAGCAGCTCCTTATTCAGTTCGCTGTTTTCGGAAGCGAGATAGATCAGTTCACGGTCATAGCAGGGGAGCTGCATGGATTGAGACAGCAGTTTACCGATTGTTCGTCCGCCGCTGCCGTAGCTTCTGGCAATACAAATGATTTCTGACATGGATAACACACCTTCCTGAAGGAATCTTTGTCTTTATTGTATCGGGATTTCCCGTCACGGTCAAGCGGTTTTGATGAATTTTCCAGGATTTTCCACGGATGGATCGCCCCGCATCTCACATACTAATGTCGTAAGAAAATGAAAAGGAGTATGGATATGAAACGAAGGATTCTTACCATCGGCGCATTGTTCACGCTATGCCTTTGTCTGACGGCCTGCAAGACCAACGAGAACACCGCTCCGGACCAGACAGCCTCCACCCCTTCAGCCACACAGCTTCCCAATGCCGACGGGAGCCGAGCCGCAGGAGTGCCTCCCCGCAACGGACAGGTCACCGACGGCAATGGCATTATCGGTGACGAGGATGACCTGATCTATGACAATAACCCCCCGGATCATAATCCCGTAGGCAATGCAGTCGGCAATGCCGGAGATGTGATCAACAACGCTGCAGATAACCTTGGCAATACCGTTTCCAATATCACAAGCAACGCAGGCAATATTGTATCGAATGCGGCGAGCAACGTCGGTGATACCATTTCCAACATCACCGATAACGCCGGAAACACCGTGAAAAACGCCGCCGATAAGATCAGCGACACCACCGATAACCGATAGCAGATTCCCAGGAAGCCGTGTGACAGCGGCTTCTTTTTTTGGCATTTTTTGAGCCGGTCAACGCATATAATAAAGTTACAAGATATCAGAAAGAAGTGATAGTATGCTGATCGTACTCGATGTCAAAAGAGAGAAGAGCCTGACGCTGAGCCGCAGACTCCGTTCGCTGTTCCAACCCTATGAGATTACGGCGAGAGTCAAGAAGCAGAACAAGGTAACGGTGCTGTATCTCTGCTACCATGCCTATCGCGGAGAAATCCGTTACAAGAAGCTCTATGAATACGCCGTAGGAGCGCCGAAAACGATTCTGTGCAGTCAGGAACTGGACTTATCCCGGACACCCTTCCGCCGGTTTGAGAGCAATGCTCTCGACAAATGCCTGATGCAGAATTTCGTTCTGCACCTGCTGCGGGAAACCGGCAGACTGTCACAGCCGCTGCGGATTGCCTATTACGATCCCATGGCGGAGAATCCCGCCTATCTGGGGAAGCTCCTGCAGGAGACCTCTGCGCTGACGGTAGTCAGCAGTATGCCGCGTTTTTACGAGCGGGAATCAGAGCGGCTGATGGAGCAGTGGGGAGTACCGCTGCTTGTGACAAATACTCCGGAGGGACTGTCGAACTGTGATATCCTCATTGCGCCGGATACGATCACCCGACACCTGCCGCTGTCGGAGCGGACATTGGTGTTCACGACTGCCCGGCCTGCCGTATCACTGAAGGGAACGGTGATCTATGAATACTTCCCGGAATTTCCCTACCGGTATCAGCGCCTGCGTGCGCAAACGGTTGCAGAAGGTTATTTCCTGTCAGCGTTATACAGTCTTGGCGGGGTGAAGGAACTGGCGGGACTGCTGCCGGAGAAATGCGGCGACGGTAATACTCTCTATACCGCTGACAGACTGGTACAGCGGCTCCGTCACCTGAAAGAGCCGCAAGAGCTGCTGTGTGCGGAATAGGTTGCTGTCACGGCTCTGAGAACTCCAGCGCCGCATTAGTATCAGCCGCCTGCTGATACAGGGCGGTGATATTTTCAAAGACCAGCTGTTTCCGTTCCTGAGGGATCTGACGGCTCTGGAAGAATACCGATGCCATCTGACGGAACAGCTCCTCCTGTTTATCTGCGGGAAGCTCGTGAAACTGTTGAAACAGATACTCATCATCCTCCGGGAGAAGTCTGTTGATATCCACGCCGAAGAGATCTGCCAGCCGTTGAACAGTCTCTTTGCTGCGTGGATATTTTTCTCCTGATTCATAATAGAGATAGGTTCGCCGGCTGATGCCTGCTCCCTGAGCTGCTTCCTGCTGTGTCATTTTCTGCTTTGTCCGGTACTGTCTGAGTTTTTCTCCGAATGTCATTGACTGCCTGCTCCTTCCGATCATATCTTTTCTATGATTATACCGCAGATTGATCTGATTGAAAAGCCATTTTCCAAGATAATCCGTGAGTATTATCTCAAAGCTGAATGTCACCGACCATGATAACCTGTCACTCATTCCAGTGGTTCAGAAAAAAGGGGGTTCTTCAGAGAAATTGACCATTTTCGGGAAAAAGGAAAAAATAAAGTATTATAATTCTATCTAAGCATTAAAAAGTCTATTCCAATGCCTATAATAGGAAGATAAGTAGACCTAATATGACATTTGGAGTGATTTTTGTTGAATCCTTGGATCAACGCAGCCATTATAATTCTGTTGGTAATGTTTTCGGCCTTTTTCTCATCCACAGAAACCGCTTATTCTGCAGCGAGTAAGATACGTCTGAAAAGCTATGCGGATAACGGTAACAAAAAGGCAAAGCGGGCCTCGAAAATCCTGGAGAACTACGATAAGGCACTTTCCACGATTCTCGTTGGCAACAATATCGTGAACATCGCGGCATCCGCTCTGGCGACACTACTGTTCGTATCCTTTTTCGGAGAGGCGAACGGTACGATCCTCAGTACGGTGGTGCTGACCATTGTTGTGCTGATCTTTGGTGAGGTCCTGCCAAAGAACATTGCGATGGAGAACAGTGAAAGCATGGCAATGAATTCCTCGGGCGTGCTTCGTTTTCTGATGATCGTTTTCACGCCGGTCACATTCCTGCTACTGAAGGTCAATCATCTTGTCAAGAAGATTGCAGTGAGGGGCAAGAAAAAGGAACCTACCGTCACGGAGGACGAGCTGAAATACATTGTCGAGAGCATTGAGGATGAGGGTGTCCTGGAGGAGCAGGAAAGCGAGCTGGTGCAGTCAGCACTGGAGTTTGACGAGAAAACCGCATACGATATTCTCACCCCCCGTGTGGACATGACAGCCATTGATATAGAGGAAGAGCCTGAGAAGGTAAGGGAGATCGTACTGACAGAGCGGTATTCCCGGATCCCTGTTTATCAGGGCAGTGTGGATAATATCATCGGTGTGCTTCATACAAGAGATTATCTGGAGAAGCTCCTGGAGACCGATACCCCGGATCTGAGCAAGCTGATTCAGCCGGCATTTTTTATCTACCGTTCCAAGAAGCTGTCTTCCATCCTGGCAGATTTCAAGTATAAGCGTCTGCATCTTGCCGTAGTCACAGACGATTACGGCGGTACCCTCGGCATCGTCACTATGGAGGACCTGTTGGAGCAGTTGGTGGGAGATATCTGGGATGAGGACGAAGAGATCGAAAGCAAATATCAGCAGCTTGCAGAGAATAAGTACCAGGTCAGCGGCGATATGAATATCAGCGACCTGCTGGAGCTGTTTGACCTTGACCCGAAATACATAGAGACCGACAGCAAATCGGTTGGCGGCTGGGCGATCGAGCAGATTGGCGACATCCCTGAGAATAACGCTCACTTTACCTATCACGAACTGGATATCACCGTGAATGAAGTAGAGGATCAGCGTGTCAACAGTCTGACCGTCATCTTCACGAAAGCTCCGGACGAAGACGATGAATAGTGGTTTCGGCAGTCTCATACGGCGTTTTCTCCAACGTCCTGCGGCACCATTGCTCCTGCTGCTGGCCAGTGTGATCTTATTTCTGATGGCCACCGATCATTTTTTCGGCATGACGCCGGACTCCATCCGGCATTTCTACGGACTGGAGCATTTTTCCCGGAAGGCAGACGATTATCCCTTGTCCGTTCATTTTTTGGATGTGGGGCAGGGTGACTGCATTTTCATTGCGTGTGAGGGACGTTATGCCATGATCGACACCGGTGATTATTCGCTGCACAGTAAGGCGGTGCAGTACCTGGAACGCTATGGCATTGACAGGCTCGATCTGTTGATTGTTACTCACACCGACAGTGATCATATCGGGGATTTTCAATCGCTCTCCGACCATGTTCGCATCGACAATGTGGTACTCAGTCCCTATGATGTTGTCGGAGAGGAATTGTCAGACACGCAGAAGCTGTTTTACGACAAGCTCCGTGAGGAGAAACTGCCGGTTCTGGATCCCACCAACAGGGAGTTTCCGCTTGGTTCAGCTACCCTGCGGGTTTTGTCTCCTGCGAAAGCGTACAGGACCAAGAATAACAATTCTCTTGTCATTCGCCTGGAATACGGGCAGGTATCCTATCTCTTCACCGGGGATATCGGTCAGCAGGTTGAGAAAGAGCTGCTGGATGCGGATATTGACCTGTCGGCCGATGTACTGAAGATTGCACATCACGGCAGTCGTTACGCAACGTCACAGGCGTTTTATGACGCTGTTTCTCCGACCTATGCGGTGCTGTCCGTGAGCGCTGAAAACGACTATCAACTGCCGCACCGTGAAGTGATGGACCGTATCAGGGCGTCCCGTACGACCCTGCTGCGTACCGACAAGAACGGTGATATCATCATTGCCACCGACGGCACACGCATACAGTATTATTACGCAAACAGATACTCCACTGTAGCTCAGAAAACATGAGCGGCAGTGGAGTTTTTTTGCGTGTTCCGGGAATTGTCCGTTCAGGCAAAAACGCCGCTGCAGCTCAGACATGATGAGCAGCAGCGGCGTGATATTTTGTGAGAAGGGATGTGCTTAGCCAACCAGAGCGGCAAGACGCTTGTTGATCTCAACCAGGAAGGTTTCTGTATCAACCTTTGTTTTATTTTCCAGGGTGGACAGAGCAGCCAGATCGCCGGTCATAACACCGTCCTCGATGGTAGCGATGGTAGCCTTTTCCAGCTTGTCAGCAAAGTCGGCAAGCTCATTGTTGCCGTCAAGCTGTCCGCGTTTTCTCAGAGCACCGCTCCAGGCAAAGAGGGTGGCTACTGAGTTGGTGGAGGTAGTTTCGCCCTTGAGGTACTTGTAGTAGTGGCGCTGCACGGTACCGTGAGCTGCCTCGAACTCATATACGCCGTCGGGAGAAACCAATACGGAGGTCATCATGGCGAGGGAACCGAAAGCGGTTGCTACCATGTCGGACATCACGTCGCCATCATAGTTCTTGCAGGCCCAGATATAACCGCCGTCAGAGCGTACCACTCTTGCCACAGCGTCGTCGATCAGGGTGTAGAAGTAGGTGATGCCTGCCTGCTCGAATTTCTCTTTATACTCGCTGTCAAAGATCTCGTTGAAGATATCCTTGAAGCGGTGGTCATACTTTTTGGAGATAGTATCCTTAGTAGCAAACCACAGATCCTGTTTTTTGTCAAGAGCGAAGTTGAAGCAGGCTCTTGCAAAGCTGCCGATGCTCTTGTCAATGTTGTGCAGTCCCTGGATGATACCGTTGGAGCCGCTGAACTCGTGGATGAGCTGACGGGTCTCATTGCCGTCCTTGTCGGTTACCACCAGTTCTGCTTTGCTGCCGTCAGCCACAACCATTTCGGTGTTCTTGTACACATCACCGTAAGCATGACGAGCAATCGTAATGGGCTTGGTCCAGGTGGGAATGTAGGGAGTGATGCCCTTTACCACGATCGGTGTTCTGAACACGGTGCCGTCCAGGATCGCTCTGATGGTACCGTTGGGGGACTTCCACATCTGGGTGAGGTTATACTCCTTCACACGCTCTGCGTTAGGGGTGATGGTGGCGCACTTGACAGCAACGCCGTATTTCTTGGTAGCCTCAGCACTGTCGATGGTTACCTGATCCTTGGTAGCCTCTCTGTTCTCAAGGCCAAGGTCATAGTATTCGCTTTTCAGGTCAACATAGGGGAGGATGAGGGTATCCTTGATCATCTTCCAGATGATTCTTGTCATTTCGTCGCCGTCCATCTCCACGAGGGGCGTCGTCATCTTGATTTTCTCCATAAGTCGTACTTCCTTTCTGTATCGGATGGCTTACCTGGATTCTCTTGTATAATCCAGCAGACCGCCTGCGAGGATAATGTCTCTGGTTCTGTCGGACAGATCACACATTACTTCAATCTCCTTGCCCTGCGTCTTGTTGACAAGCAGGAGCTTGGACTTACCGTCGGCGATCATCTGACGGATGTTGGGCAGGGAGAGGACATCACCCTGGTTAATGTTGTCATAATCACGCTCATTGACGAAGGTCAGGGGCAGGATACCGGCATTGATGAGATTAGCACGGTGAATACGGGCAAAGGACTTCACCACCACAGCCTTGATGCCGAGGTAGAGGGGAGCAAGAGCAGCGTGCTCACGGGAAGAGCCCTGGCCATAGTTCACACCGCCGACGATAATGCTGCTGCCGAGCTGCTTGGCGCGGGCAGGGAAGTTCTTATCGCAGACAGTAAAGCAGTGCTCAGAGATAGCCGGAATATTGGAACGCAGCGGAAGGATCTTCGCACCGGCGGGCATAATGTGGTCGGTAGTGATGTTATCGCCAACCTTCAGGGAGCAGGGAACAGTGATATCCTCCGCCAGCGGAGCGGTTGTCGGATAAGGCTTGATATTCGGGCCGCGCAGCACTTCAACGCTGTCCATTTCCTCCACGGGAGCAGGAGCGACCACCATATTGTCGTTATAATCAAACTTGGCAGGCAGCGGGATATCCACAGCGTCGCCAAGAGTTCTGGGATCGGTGAAGACGCCGGCGAGAGCGGAAGCGGCAGCGGTCTCAGGGCTGACCAGATAGATCTGGCCGTCACGGGTACCGGAGCGGCCCTCAAAGTTACGGTTGAAGGTACGCAGGGAGATACCCTTGCTGTTGGGAGACTGACCCATGCCGATACAAGGACCGCAGGCACATTCCAGGATCCTGGCACCTGCCTCGATGATATCAGCGAGAGCACCGTTTCTGGCCAGCATATTGTAAACCTGCTTGGAGCCGGGTGCAATGGCAAGGCTCACATCCGGATGAACGGTCTTGCCCTTGAGGATAGCGGCAACTCTCATCAGGTCGAGATAAGAGGAGTTGGTGCAGGAGCCGATACAAACCTGATCGATCTTCTGCGGGCCGATCTCCTCGATGGTTTTCACGTTATCCGGGCTGTGCGGACAGGCAGCCATCGGCACCAGCTTTGAGAGATCAATGTCGATCACTTCATCAAACACAGCGTCGTCATCAGAGGAAAGCTCTGTCCAGTCCTCCTCACGGCCCTGAGCGGCCATAAAGCTCCTGGTGATCTCATCAGAGGGGAACACGGAGGTAGTAGCGCCGAGCTCGGCACCCATGTTGGTGATGGTAGCTCTTTCAGGAACGGTGAGGGTCTTGACGCCTTCTCCGCCGTACTCAATGATCTTGCCCACGCCGCCTTTTACGGACATGATCCGCAGGACTTCGAGGATGATATCCTTTGCGGAAACCCAGGGCTGGAGCTTACCGGTGAGATTGACCCTGACCATTTTGGGCATGGGGATGTAGTAAGCGCCGCCGCCCATAGCCACAGCAACGTCCAGACCGCCGGCACCGATTGCCAGCATACCGATACCGCCGCCGGTGGGGGTGTGGCTGTCAGAGCCGATGAGTGTTTTACCGGGTTTGCCGAAGCGCTCCAGATGAACCTGGTGGCAGATGCCGTTGCCGGGTCTGGAGAAATAAATGCCGTGTTTTTTACAAACTGACTGGATGAAACGATGGTCATCAGCATTTTCAAAGCCGGTCTGCAGGGTATTGTGGTCAATATAAGCAACGCTCTTCTCTGTTTTGACTCTCGGAACACCGATAGCCTCGAATTCGAGATACGCCATCGTACCGGTAGCGTCTTGTGTGAGCGTCTGGTCGATCTTGAGGCCAACCTCACTACCAACGGTCATATCGCCGCTGAGCAGGTGAGCCTTGATGATTTTCTGAGCAATAGTATAGCCCATGGAAAGTCCCCCTTTTTCTTTTTCAGGATTGGTGTATGATAATACTCTTCTATTATCCTTCAAAATGCGTTTTTTGTCAATAAATTTTATAAAAATACATACAGTTCGACGAAACATCCCCACTTTTTCAAAAGCACTTGAATTTTGATCGGAAATGAGATAAGATACTACTCAAGGAAAACAACAAAGAGGGAAGGGAGTCATACTATGTACAAGAAAAGAAAGAAAGTCATCCGTATCGTCAGTATTATCCTCTGTGTGATGATGGTTCTGGGGGTCTTTTCTATTCTGATGTATACCCTCTCGTGGGGAGGATAACAGCAGTAGCGGAAATAACATCTGCCGCCGAATAGGCAAAAAGCACCGGGGTTTCGGTGCTTTTTTGCGTAGAGGGGGATTCGTATATGACCACCTTACGGCTCCTCTGATGTGATGTAGGGATCGAAGTTTAATGCACGCATCAGGATTTCATTTCCATCCTTATCCAGAACCGTTACGGCTTGTGTTCTGCTGTCAAATACCCGTGGTGATTGTTCGTAATAAACAGTCGTCGTATCATTACTGCAATAGAATTCCTTTAGGTAGGTATAGCCGTCCGTGTCTGTCAAGCTGATAAGGACCTTCAATTCATCGCCTTCCTGATAGTTGTCTATGGTCTGATTTACCTTCACCGAGGATATTTCCACTCTGCCGGTGGCCTCATCCTTTGTTCCCTTCCGATAATCTTCTGTCAGATCACGTTCTTCGATGGTTTTACCGTTGCACTGGCAGAGAAGCTTCACAGAAGCCACTTCAAATTTCTTGTTCAAATCAGGCGGCTCAATGAAAACAATAAAGTCCTCCATATATTGGAGCGTATGATGCTCCGGATCCTTTTTGGTCTGATCCCTCTGATTGGGAACGATATGATCCTTTGGATCAATGCGATTAACGTTGAAATACATGGTCGGAATATAGTGTGAAATGTGAATGGCTGAATACTGATCGTTTTTTCCCTTTTTTGAAAGATCAAACTCATCCTGGATGATCTGGCTCTGCGCTGTTTTTCCATTCTCGATCACCAGCAGCCCCTGCATTTTGCTGTTATAGACATTTGCCTGAAAGCTGCCGGAGAAGATTCCCCTGCCCTTCCAGGAGAGTTTCACAGCCTGATTTTCATAATAGAAGGTTACCGTATCGGTGGATGCCGCCGTTTTTGGGATGATCTCGATCACAGCGTCCACACTGTGTGTTTCGGGGTGGTAATCGTCGTAAATGAACCTGGATCTTTCAAGTAGCTCATATTTTCTCACGTCATCCTTGACAGAATAGAGCAGATCATACTGACGTCCCAAAAAGCTCGATTGGTCGGTTATTTTTTGCTGTATATCATCCTGTGTTTCCGAGAGCTTATCCAGCTGACGTCCCGTTGCGATGAGACCTGTCACCGTAAAAACCTCGGCGGATAAAAAGACGATACACAAAAGCATGACGGAGAAGAAAGAGATTCTCGGCATGGGACGATCGGCGTGTCCTTTTGCAACCGCCTTTTTGAGATGTCTGGAATATAGCAGATAATAAATGAGCAGCAGAAAAAACATAACGACAAGGACGCCCACCGTGGTGATAACGGAAACAAAGATGGTATGTTGACTCATAGAATGACCTCCTTTAAAGCCGAAAGGCTTCTTTAAAACTATTGTAATAGCTGCGAGTAACGTCAAAATGCTGATCGTTGCACATGATAAGCGTAAATTTCATAGATAGGCCTGATTTGATTTTTTTGATCTTGTTTTTTGACACGATCACAGACTTATTTACACGGATAAATCGGTCAGGATCCAACAGACTGACCAATTGATACAGTCTGTCGGCGGTCGTATAGATGGCGTGTAGCGTATGCACCTCAACGATATGACCGTAGCTTTCGATCGACACGATCTCGTCTGTTGACAGCCGGAGTTTCTTACCGGTTTCCGGTTCCTTCACAGACAGATAGCTGATGAACTTATCCCGCTGGATCAGCTCAAATTCAGCGTCCTCGTCCAGCTCGATGCCCTTTTCTGTGAGAAACTGTCTGATCTCTCCATAACATTCTTCGCTGACTGACAGCTTGATTTTCACCAAAGCATACCTCCTTTCCAAAACTCATTCAAGCACTTGCCAAAAGACAAGTTCAGACATCGCATCGGGTGTGTCATGACATATCCAGTTTTGATTATAAAGAACCCATCGTCAGAAATCAATACGTCCGGAATAACCTGCACTGTTCCCCGGCACAACTTGCAAAAGCGGTACATTGGATCATCCGCAATAAAGCAGTGAGAAATATGTGAAGAATACTGTCGGAAGCGGGCTAAGTTGTAAAATAAAATGGCAAAAATAATAGACCCATATTGAAACCAATGGTAAAATGTTAAGCGACGAAACCAACATAACCGG
>ONEU01000181.1 GCA_900316925.1 uncultured Eubacteriales bacterium | reverse complement strand
CGTGATGGAATGATACGCATAATGGACACTTTGCGTAGTGAAGGATGCATCATCGACCTTAATGCCGTCATAGTAATAATTATTAACGATTGAGAAATTCGTATTGAAGGTATTGGTTCTCAGGTTGCCGACAGCCAGCCATGTTTTTGACAGATCAGAGGTATTCAGATTGAAGCCGATCTCATTTGTCAGGAAATCCGCTAACGATCTGCCGGGATAATTGTTTCTCACATAATGAACGATAGCCTTGACAGCGTCTTCGCTGATGCTTCTTGCAGAGAGACCCTTGAGGTCATCCGTATCAAGATACTTAATATGCTGCTGGCAGATCATGTCACGCTTGAGGACGATGGACTTCTGGGGAGCCGTGGGATCAGAGCGGTCATACAGAGTGAAGGGGCTGTAGGATGCTTTGTAGCGGTCAAACATATCATTTGCCTTTGTGAGGATGACGCAAAGCTGGAGGGATTTGTCAGTACAGTTGATAGCCTCAATCCATGCTTCGTCAACGGCACTCTCGTCCTGCAGACTTTCAGCCAGATCTACATAGTAATCCTTTTCAGCATCAATGCAGTCCATAACGAGATTGGAGCTGTTGAGGTAAACAGCCATAGCGCTGCTGATAAATCTATCGGTCTTTTCGATTGCTTCTTTCCCGAAGAGAACCTTCTTGGAGTAGTGGCTCATCATGGTGTCATAGATGGTCTTGTCATTGGAGAGGAGCTTCTTTTCGCCAGAGAGGTACTTTCCGAAGGATACCAGGTTGAAAACGATATTGCTTGTACTGAGCCAATCACTTGTGGAGCCGATGTATTTTTTCTGCAGGCTTCTCTGCACATGGGCGTTCTCCATGTTTTCAATGTTCTTGAGCATCATGGAGAGTGTCTCGGTCTGCTCGGAAACGGTGTTGAACAGTCTGACAAATTCAGCCATATCGGAAACGGATTCCATAGCGTCGATCAGGGTTGTTTTGGCCTGCTCGACCTGCTCATGTACCTGATCGATCTTCTTCATCACGTCTTTCAGTGAGAGCTTTTTGGAAAGGGAGCCGTCAACGGTGTCAATCAGGAATGTGAAAAACTTGAAATAATCACCGCCGGGGAACTTTTTGGAAAGGATATCAATGTAAACCTTCAAGCCGCGGATAGCTGATTCTAAAGCGGAATCACTTCCCTGGAACTTCTGTTTCCAAGCGGAAGCAGTTGAAACGGAGGAGGATACAGCCTCCACGCTTGCAGCGTTAACGGTTGTTGCAGAAACTGTCATACCTGCAGAAACGATCGTGATGCTTGCCAGCACTGCTGCCAGAACTCTTCTAACCCTTGTATTTCTAATCTTCTTTTTCATAATAATCTCTCCTTAGTTATTTTGTTTTCTGTAATAATGATATCAGACGGTGTACAACAGAAGTACAACAATTACTTGTTTTTTTTGATCTTTCGATCTGTTTTTTTATTTCCCTCTGCTGTGACTCCAGTATAGCAGACCGACAACAACAAAAGTGCAACAAAAAATACGGTATTTTTAAAATCTATCAATTTTTTTCAAAAATCGTAGTAAACATCATTCCGAAAAAGCTGCCGTCACCAATTCATAATAAACCTACAGCTACAATCCCCGTGCTTGCGGGGATTCCTTTAGGGCAAAACAGGCACGGGTACTTTCAGTAGATCATCGAA
The DNA here is from genome assembly GCA_900316925.1 of uncultured Eubacteriales bacterium. Taxonomy (GTDB): domain Bacteria; phylum Bacillota; class Clostridia; order Oscillospirales; family Acutalibacteraceae; genus UBA1213. Next base: position 3,365 of record ONEU01000181.1, on the reverse strand, counting down.
CCTGAAAGCCTAAAAGAAACAGCCCTGCTGTGCCGTGCCGGATGTTAGCGACACAGTAGTTTCGCCTTCACACAAACAGCGTGATCGGGAGCGCAGAGCCTGCGCTGCGCCGCGCCGCAGTTTGATTTTTTGGGGAGAAAGTAGTATTATTGGAGAAGAAGAAAAAAAAGGATGTGAGATATATGAAGTCAGTAGCAAAGTCCGGTCAGTTCCGGAACAGACAGCAATGGATTATGCCGGTATGTTTTGGCCTGTCCCTGACATTCACACTTATCGCAATAGGACTATGCATGGCACGGCACTTTTCGGGAATGTCAAACGGGACCGTTTTCAGCCTTGCAGCGGATATTGTCAGTCTGTGCGTCTGCACGGTGCTGCTTTATGCCATGACACAGAATAGGAAAAGTATGAGCGAATACTCCCGGACCTTTTCCCTGTTGGTTACGGCGGAGGCTGGCGTGTTGTTTTCGGATGCGGTCTGGTGGCTGGTAGACGGTATCGGCGAACTCCGCTTCTGTAATGTCGCCGTGAATGTTCTGAACTATCTTTTCACGACTATTCTGATCTTCTATTTCTGGCGGTATGCGGTCAATGCGCTGGAGCTGAAGGGCAGATTCCGCAGGATCGCGGATATCATTATGAATATTCTGTTCGTGCCATCCATCCTGTCGATACCGGTGAACTTCTTCTTCCCTCTTTTTTCAGCGTTGACAGCCAGGGCGTCTATCACCGTGAACCGCTGTTCCTGTTGAGTCAGGGCTATTTCGCGACAGGACTCGCAATATTCCTGATTGCCCTTTTTGTCACCCGGGTGTCGGTCAGGGAAAGACTCCTTACCGCTTCATTTGTGTTCATCCCGGTGTTAAATCAGATCGTCACACTCTATTCGTATGAGCTTACCACCGAATACTCTGCCATGATGATCTCCATCCTGCTGGTGTTCTGTGTGCTGGTGTCAAAGCGGGAGAAAGAACTGATCGCCACCGAAAAGAAGCTGTATGAAGCACAGGTCAGTATCATGGTCAGCCAGGTACAGCCGCACTTCATGTATAATGCACTGGGTTCCATCGCCATGATGTGCAAGATCGATCCGGATACCGCACAGAAGGCCATCATCACCTTTTCAAAGTACCTCCGGGGCAATATGGATTCTCTGCGCAGAACAGAACCGGTGCCGTTTGAAACGGAGCTGGATGCAGGTGCGGTCAATGCGTATCAGAATGAATACATGGTGCAGTACTACTGGGCAGAATTTTTCTGACCGGCAAAGTGCGCAAAAAAAGAGCCGTTTCCACACGGCCCTTTTTTATGGGACAAAACCTTTCAGGACTTCTCCGGGATCATTCTTTTTTCAAACCGGAACATCCCCTCCGGGAACTGCTCATCAATATGCTCTGACAGATCGGGATCATTCGGGTCAGGGTGATGGCTGTTATAAAATTCCACAATATGGAACCCGCACCGGTTGACGTAAAAATGAATGTTGCGCTTTTCAAAGTACGGCGTCACTGTCTCCCACACCGTCACCTCCGGATGGAGCTTTTCCACCTCGCACCAGGCGGCATAGCCAATTCCCTTGCTGTGCACACGAGGGGACACAAAAAGAATCTCCAGATCGCCCCGCACTCCCTCGGTTCTGATAATCACACCGCCGACAGTCTGACCGTCACACCGGATGCGATAGGCTTCCCCCTCATTGATCGACCGGTCAATCGTCTCCCGGGAAATCATCTGACCTTCCTCTTCAAAATGGTCATCCCGTCTGCCGAACTCCTGAAGAGCACCGTAATTGAACGCCTCCTGATTATCAAGGATAAACTGTTCTCTGTCCGACTCTTCCAATCTGATCAGCTGAATGTCATGCATGATGTTTTCTTCCTCTCCATACAGTTTTTTTCAAAGTATACGATATCCATCCGCTGGTTTATTTTTTCGGTTCTGCCGGTCTGATGATACCCCATCTTTTCATACAGGTGCAGATTTCCCTTTTCCTGCAATATGGTATCAAGGCACCAGTTATCGGCCCCGTGGATTCTTTCCGCTTCAATGATTGCCGACTGCGCATAGCCCCTGTTTCTGTATTCCGGCATGATCCAGAGCGGCGAGATCCGTTTTCTGCTGCCGTCTTTTCGGTCAACGATCCGTATCACACCCACACGCGTCTGACGGTCGGTAATAAAATAGTAGAACGATCCGGGCTGAACGTATTTCTCCCGGATCCTGTCCAGGCTCTCCGAAGCGGGACTGGTCCCGTAGTCCTGATACTTCTCCAGCAACTCACTGAATGCCGTCACCTGCATCTGCCGGATTTCTTCAAGATCACTTTCTTCTGCCTTCATCAGTTTCACATTCATCGACACACATCCTTTCTCATAAGATCAGAGCAATTGCGGCTGGAATTTTGGCGTCATCCCTTTCCCACAGAATGTCATCGGCGAAAAAAAGGTTTTCCCCGAACCCCTTTCCAAAATTCGCTGTCGGGAAACACGAAGTTCCCCCCTCCGAAAATAAACAGGGTGTATCATCAGGCTGAGCCTGCTTGATACACCCTGTTCTGTTGCTGTACGGATCCCGTTGGGTGGATTAAGGAATCTTTTTCCAGATGGTCTTGCCGAAGGAGCCGTTTTTTGAATAGTATGATTTATAGATAACGATACGTCCCTGACGGCACAGGCGGTACTCTCTGAACATGATACACCAGAAAATAATGAAAGGAACGAGCATCAGCGGCAGAAGATAGATAAAAATAGCATCCACGGGGAACACTCTGGAATCCGACGGATTATTCGGATCCACATAGACGGTGATCTTCTCCTCCGCACTCAGTTGTCCCGCACGCATCTTTGTTTTACCGACATAGGTTTTGTTGTGGTAAGTATATTCGTAGGAGGCATAATAGGAAATTTTTGAAGATTTGTAGTTGGATTTCGTGCTCTTCCATGTTTTCGTGACCACACCCTCCACCGTCTCGTTACAGTTGATGATTCTGTTAGTTTCGGCGATGGTCATCACGCCCAACACAAGACTAATGCCAAAAACAAGTATCATTACCCCAAAGACAAGCGATGAAAGAATAAATGCCCGTAACCCCTCTTTTTTGGTAGCAATTCTGGCATCGGGATGTTCCCGAAAGATTTTCTCCGGTATCCTCGGGTCTCTCCTGCCGTAGTACGGCTCGTTCCACTTAGTCCCCGGATAACCGTTTTGCTGATAATATTCATAAACATTGTTCTGGTAATTGTTGTAGTCCTGGGGATATCCGTTATTCCGGGCAGGATCATAGCCCTGGGGATACCCGTTCTTCTGGGCAGGATCATAGCCCTGGGGATATCCATTATTCCGGGCAGGATCATAGCCCTGGGGAT
>ONEU01000081.1 GCA_900316925.1 uncultured Eubacteriales bacterium | reverse complement strand
CGGCGGCTTTTCGGTCTTCTCGGCAGTCTCGATTGCCGGCTTTGTCTCGGTCTGTTTTACAACCTCCACCTTTACCGGCGGCTTTTCGGGCTTCTCGGCAGTCTCGGTTGCCGGCTTTGTCTCTGTCTGCTTTACAACCTCCACCTTTACCGGCGGCTTTTCGGGCTTCCCGGCAGTTTCGGTTTCCGGTTCCTGCTCTGTTTTATTGATCGGTTTTTCACTTGTCTCAGCCGCAGCTTCATGTCCGGTCTTGGGTTCGCCACTCTTCTGACTCATAATGGCTTTGATCGCCTCTATGGTGGATGCATCGGCTGTCTCCTGCGGTGCTTCAACGGGTTTATTGACCTTATAGATAGACTTGGCGGAATCAAGATCAATGCCGCTGTTGTCGATATCTTCATCCGTGAGCTCCTCGTCCGACTCATCGTCATATTCCTCTGCCTCCGGCTGCTGTTTCAGGGCGTTGACGATCTTCTGGAAACGCTCCTTTAGCTTGCTGAACCGTTTGCCGCTCTTCCTGTCAGACGAAATATCCTCATAAACAATCTCTTTCTCCGGTATTTCGATCTCGGGAGGCTCAGGCGTCGTGTCATCGGTAATCTCACCGTAAATAGCAGATGTATCATCGTCATCAAAGAAGGACGGCGGGGGTGCCGGCGGTTGTGGTTCAGGCGTCGGCTGCCGTTCCTCTCCAGGGGTTGTCGGCTGCTCTTTCTCCGGCAGAATCTGCCGTTTTGTTTCGGACGCTGCCGCCGGTGCCTCTTCGGGAACACTCTGTTCCGCTTCCTGCACAGCCTGCGTTTCTTCTTTCTGCTTGAATAGATTGCGGATCGGAGAAGCGGATGTATGTTCAGGCATTCTGGGATTTCTTACCCTTGACATCGTTATTGACCTCCGTTTATTGATTTGATATGCAGGCGCTGGCGGGTAAATTCGTACATCAGAATCCCTGCCGCTACGGACGCATTCAGCGAATTGATCTTGCCACACATCGGCAGGGACAGGATCACGTCACACTTCTCTCTGACCAGCCTGCCAAGACCGTTGCCCTCGGATCCGATGACCAAAGCGGCGGCTCCTCTCAGATCGTTCTCCGCATAGACCGTTCCGTCCATGTCGGCACCGTAGATCCAACAGCCCCTCTCTTTCAATTCGTCAAGAACCGTCGGGATATTCGTCACCCGTGCAATCGGCATATACTCATACGCTCCGGCAGATGTCTTGCCCACCGTATAGTTCAGCCCCACCGCACGCCGCTTCGGAATGATGATACCGTGTGCCCCGGCACATTCCGCAGTACGGATGATTGCCCCCAGGTTATGGGCATCCTCAATTTCGTCCAACACGACGATGAACGGCGGTTCATTTCTGCTCTCTGCCAGCGCAAAAATGTCATCCACCGTGGAATACTCCTTGATGGCGGCTATAGCTGCCACTCCCTGATGGACTGCACCGCCGCAGAGTGCGTCGAGCTTTCTTTTATCCACTTCTTTGATCGGAATTTTCAGCGATTTTGCTTTGGCGGCAATGACCCTAACAGAACCGTTCAGTTCCCCCTTGGCAATCAGCACGCTTTCGATGGCGCGTCCGGACCGCAGTGCCTCGGTGACCGGATTTCTGCCGGCAATGATATCGCTTCCCTTTTCAAATGCTTCACTCAATGTATTTTCACCCTATTCGGAATAAATTTCAACATATTGATCTGCCCCGGCCTGTGCCTGTGGGATAGATCGGAAAAGCTGTGGGACAGCTAAAAATCTACATATCAATACAGATAATCATTATACCACAAAATCTTGTCAAATTGAAGTCATTTGCATAAAAATATCATAAAATTTTTTCGGAATTTTTATGAGAAATGAAAAAAAGCTCATCGGATCTGTCATATCCAATAAGCTTTTCCAATCCCTCCTGCAGGAAACGGAACGGGTCAGATTTCCATATACTGACGGTACAGCGGAATGATACCGGTCTTGTTTTCGGTAAGACTGGCTCGTTTCTGGAACACGCCCGGGAACGGGTTGCCTTCAATCAGCTCAGGACCGTTCCTGCCGATGGCAACGTCCCAACCCACATACGCTACCTCCGGAATGACCTCGGCAGCTTTCTCTACCAGTTCAATGGCTTCCCGGAACATAGGAATCTGAAAACCGATGATCTCGGTGTGTGTCAGCGGATGCGTGGTGTGGAGATCATCCTTCTTGTCAATGGCAGGTACAGTTACCACGCCGTTTTCATCCGGAAATGTATACATACCGCCGCCGGAAAAATTATCGACGACGCCGCCGTTGCCAATCTTCAGGATCGCCTGGAGGAAACAGCCCTTGCCGTCTTTGCAGAAGGTGAACATTCTCATGGTATTCACGCTGCCGGCATACAGACGGTTTAGTTCCTCGTGCTGGTCAATGAATGCCTCCACCAACACCTGCTTCCTCTCTTTCAGCAGCTTCAGCAGCTCCTCCGGGGATGTGTCATCTCCGGCACTGTATTTGTCAATTCCCTCTCCCCCTGCACCGTCAAGCACCTTTGCGATTACACGGGGATTCTCCCGCAAAAATGCTGCCCATTCCTCCGACGTGGCACTGCGCAGGTCAATCCACGGACGTCTGATAAAGGCCGCAAACTTGCCGTTGAAGGCAATCTTATCCTCAAACAGGGGCATCAGGCTCTTATCATTATATTTCTTGATAATGGCATTATTCTTCCCTCTGGTAAGAAAGGTCGCACGCTGCTCATCGTTCATCAGATAAAACTCAAATTCCTGGTAATCATAGTATCCTGCCTGGAATTTCATGCCGCAGTGGATCATATCAAAAAAGATCGACACGGAGCTTCTGTGAGCCTTCTTTGAAATTGCCTTGGCAGTTTTGAACATCTGAGAATAATTGAGCTTCAGGATCCTCGCCATCATATATCTGACTCTGGACATAACATCACACCTATCCGTTTTTAATACCTATACATCATACAATGAACCGACGTTTTTTGCAAGACATATTATCCACAAAAAAGCTTTCACCAACGCCTTGTTCGTATGGTTGATACCATAAAAAACAAGCGGCGGGACTATGCCTGCCGCTTGTCATCGTATTATTTATCATCGCCCAGACATCTGACCATGACAGCCTTCTGTGCATGGAGCCTGTTCTCTGCTTCCTCGAAGATCTCATCTGCGTGTGCCTCAAAGACATCCTCGGTGATCTCCTCACCCCTGTGGGCAGGCAGACAGTGCTGTACCATAGCATCGGGCTTTGCCAGCGCCATCAGCTCTGCATTCACCTGGTAGCCATCAAAGGCTTTCTTTCTCTTCTCGGCTTCACCCTCCTGACCCATGGATGCCCATACGTCTGTGATGACCACGTCAGCATCCACCACAGCCTCCCTGGGCGTGCGGAACATACTGAATTTATCGCCGTACTCCTTCGCAAATGCCAGAACATCCGGATGCGGCTCGTATCCCTCGGGACAAGCCACTGCAATGGACATTCCCGTTTTCAGAGCACCGACGATCAGAGAGTTCATCATGTTGTTGCCGTCGCCGATAAAGCACATTTTCAGGCCGTCCAGCTTCCCCTTGAACTCACGGATCGTCATCAGATCGGCAAGAATCTGGCAGGGGTGACAGAAATCTGTCAGACCGTTGATAATCGGGATACTGCCGTAATTGGCAAGATCCTCTACTTCCTTCTGCTCAAAGGTACGGATCATAATGCCGTCCAGATAGCGTGACAGCACTCTTGCCGTATCCTGTACCGGTTCGCCCCGTCCGATCTGCATATCCTTGGAGGTCAGGAAGATCGGCTGGCCGCCAAGCTGATACATACCCACCTCAAAGGAGACTCTGGTACGGGTGGATGCCTTCTCGAAGATCAGCCCCAGTGACTTTCCTTCCAGAATCTTGTGGGGGATGCCGTGCTTTTGCTCGTACTTGAGCTGATCGGCAAGGTTGAGGATGTCGATGACTTCTGCGGAAGTCAGGTCAAGCATTTTGAGTAAGTGTTTCATGGTTATGCCTCCATAACTTTCTTCAGGATCGCAAGACCCCGATCAATTTCTTCATAAGTGATGGTCAGCGGCGGCAGCAGACGGACAAGATCCTTTGCTGTCAGTACCAGCAGACCGTTTTCCACGCACTTGGCAGCAATCTCCTTCGCGTTATCCTTTTCGGTGACAATGCCGATCATCAGGCCCTGTCCCCTGACTTCGCTCACGTTGCCCATAGAGGCAAGCGCTGCCCTGAAATAATCACCCTTCTCCCGCACCTCCTGGAGGAAGCCGGGTTCTGCAACCCTGGACAGTACCTCCACAGCGCCGGCACAGGCGATGGGATTTCCGCCAAAGGTGGTGCCGTGGGTCCCGGCGGTCATCACATCCGAAAGCTTCTCGCTGCACAGGCAGGCGCCGATGGGAACGCCGCCGCCAAGACCCTTTGCAGAAGTCACCACATCCGGCTGGAGACCGTATCCCTGATAGCAGTAGAAATGACCGGTACGGGAAATGCCTGTCTGTACCTCGTCGATCATAAATAGGATATCCTTCTCCTGACAGAGCTTCTGGACTTCCTCAACATAAGCAGGCTCCAGCGGCATCACACCGCCCTCTCCCTGGATCAGTTCGACAAAGACAGCACAAACACCGTCTGTAAGATGTGCTTTCAGATCCTCAATATTATTGGCAGCAGCATATTCAAAGCCCTCTGTGAACGGGAAGAAGAAGTTGTGGAAAACATCCTGTCCCGTGGCAGCCAGGGTCGTTACGGTCCTGCCATGAAAGGAGTTGACCAGGGTAACAATCTTCTGACGTCCGCTGCCGTATTTGTCAAAGCTGTATTTTCTGGCGATCTTGATGGCACACTCGTTTGCCTCAGCACCGGAGTTGCACAGGAATACCTTATCAAAGCCTGTCAGCTCACACAGCTTTTTGGCAACGGCTGTCTGCAGCGGTGAATAGTACAGGTTGGAAATGTGCTGAAGGGTGGCTGCCTGGGCAGTTACCGCCTTGACCCATCCTTCGTCACAGTAGCCAAGACTGTTGACACCGATACCGCTAGTAAAGTCGATGTATTCCTTGCCGTCCACATCCTTCGCCACGGCTCCCTTGCCGCTGACAAGGGCGGTCTGGAACCGGCCGTAGGTGTGCATCAGATATTGCTGTTCGTCTTGCTTGATTTCTTCAAAATTCATTTTTTTCACCTCGGAATCAATAGAACATCGTACCGACGCCTTCGTCGGAGAACATTTCAATGAGAATGGAATGAGGGATCCTGCCATCAATGATATGGGCACGCTTGACACCGCGTCTGACAGCCTCCACGCAGCAGTCGATCTTGGGAATCATGCCGCCGGAAATGATGCCCTCTCTCTTCAAAGACGGTACTTCGCTGACGTTGACAACCGGAATGAGCGTATTATCGTCATCCTTGTCACGCAGCAGACCGCGGATATCCGTCATCAGAATGAGCTTCGCGGCTTTCAGCTCGGAAGCAATGCGGGCAGCCGCCAGATCGGCATTGATATTGTACACAGCGCCGTTGTAGCCGCCGGCTACCGTTGAAATGATCGGGATATAACCGTTTCGGGACGCATTCTCGATCACCTCTGTGTTGACCTCGGTAATCTCGCCCACATAGCCCAGATCAATGCCAGAAGCCTTTTTCTCCGCCATAATCATCCTGCCGTCCAGTCCGCAAAGACCGATTGCTTTGCCGCTGTGCTGCTCCAGGAGCTGTACCAGGCTCTTGTTCACCTTACCGGCCAGTACCATCTGCACCACATCAATCGTCTCTTCATCCGTGACACGCAGACCGTTGATGAATTTGCTTTCCTTGCCGATCTTTTTCAGCATTCCGCTGATCTCCGGACCGCCGCCGTGCACCAGCACCACGTTGATGCCGATCAGCTGCAGCAGAACGATGTCGCTCATCACGGCATCCTTCAATTCCTCGTTGATCATGGCGTTGCCGCCGTATTTGACCACGATGGTCTTTCCTGCCCATTTCTGGATATACGGAAGAGCCTGGACCAGCACGTTGGCCCTATCCTGCTCGGATATGTTATTCATGGTGTACTCTCCCCCCTTCTCTTATGTTCTGTAATCACCGTTGATCTTTACATATTCATAGGTGAGATCGCAGCCGTAGGCCTCTGCCTGTCCGTCACCGTCATTCAGGGCAACCAGGATGTCGATCTCGTCTTCTGTCAGAATGGTCTTTGCCAGCTCTTCCGAAAACTCAATTCCGGCACCGTCCTTACAGACGTCAATAGTGCCTGCTTTGGATGCAAAAGAAACGTCTACCTTGTGGACATCCACGTCACAGCCGGAATAACCGATGGCACAGAGTACCCTGCCCCAGTTGGCGTCGGCTCCGAACATGGCGGCTTTCAGCAGACTGGAACAAATCACCGACTTGGCAACACCCTTGGCGTCCTTCTCCGTCTTTGCTCCGCTGACCTTGCAGATCAGCAGCTTTGTAGCGCCCTCGCCGTCCTTTGCCATCAGGCGGGACAGCCCTCTGCACACAGCCGTGAGTGCTTCCAGAAAAGCGGCATAATCTTCGTTCTCGGCCGTGATCTCCTCATTTCCGGCAAGTCCTGATGCCATGACCGAAAGCATATCATTGGTGGATGTATCACCGTCAATGCTGATCATATTGAAGGTCAGGTCGGCAGCAGTGCTGACTGCCTTCTGCAGCATCGGTGCGGAAATAGCGGCGTCGGTAGTCACAAAACAGAGCATGGTAGCCATGTTGGGATGGATCATGCCGCTGCCCTTGGAAATGCCGCCAACTCTCACGGTCTTTCCGTTGATGGTTGTCTCCACAGCCACTTCCTTGGAGATGGTATCGGTGGTCATAATTGCTTCGGCAGCGTTTGTGGCGCCGTCAACGGACAGCTCCGCAACCAACTGATCCATACCTTCGGCGATCGGCTCGATGGGAAGGATCTGTCCGATTACGCCCGTGGAACCTACAATCACGTCCTCTGCATCAATCGGCAGCTTATCGGCTACCAGCCGGCACATCATCTCGGCTTTCTCCATACCGTCCGCATTGCAGGTATTGGCGTTGCCGCTGTTGCAGATCACAGCCTGTGCATAGCCGTTCTGCAGATTCTTTCTGGTCACGGTGATCGGAGAGCTCTGCACCAGATTGGTGGTGTATACGGCGGCTGCCGTGCATTTCTTCTCACAGTAGATCAGCGCAAGATCCCTCTTGCTTTTATTCTTGCGGATGCCGCAGTGTACGCCCGAGGCCTGAAAGCCCTTGGCGGCCGTGACGGATCCGTTGATAATAGTATATGCCATGTTGCGTCCTCCTTTGTTGTCAGGGGTTGTCTTTCATCAGAATGCAGGCGGTACGATCACCAGACCTGTTGTCTCGTCCAGACCAAAAACAATATTCATATTCTGGATTGCCTGTCCGGCAGCTCCCTTTACCATGTTGTCGATGGCGGAAATTGCCACCAGTGTGCCAGTGCGCTCATCAACGTGCAGGGAAATATCACAGAAATTGGAATACTTGATGTTATGGATATCCGCATTTGCTCCATCCGGCAGCAGACGGACAAAGAACTCGTTCTCATAGAAGCTCTCATAAGCCTCTCTGATCTGCTCCTTGGTGACGCCCTCTTTCAGACGGGCATAGCAGGTGGAAAGAATACCCCTGTTCACAGGAAGCAGGTGCGGTACAAAGGT
>ONEU01000175.1 GCA_900316925.1 uncultured Eubacteriales bacterium | reverse complement strand
CTTGCTGGCTGTTCTTTCAGAATTTTCAGGTTCTGTTTTCTATCGTTAGTGCCCGTGCCTGCTTTATTGCAGTTGTAGACGAGGATAAATATTGAAATATTAGGGGCAAACAGTCGTTGGTGAATCGGGACCGGCTGCTTGCCGGCAGTCGTTGGTAACACGGGTTCCGGTTTTTGTTCTTTTGTCAGGGAATCCGGATCTGCTCGACAGAAGTGATATTGCGCTATTTAGCTGCGAGAGAAAAATGGCGTCAGTCAGGCAGCAGCCGGGTTGATAGAAAATTGGGGCGGAGAGTGGGGTGAAAATTGTATAAAGTGTTAAAAAATCAACTGAATTTGATTGGAATTTAGTAAAATGTTTTCAAAGAATCAGCCAAGAAAATGGACAGGGCATTTTTGAGATATTGATATTCTGCGAAATTTGCGTTACAATATAGGCGGTAAAACAGCGTTGAAGAGCTGTTTTGCGGAGCGCGTTCCCAGGGGAGGGATCGCAGAAACATGGAAATGAGGAAAGGTTGACGTTTTTTGAACAATTTGGAAAGAAATGAATTGGTTCAACTAAGGAAAAAGTTGATAGAGAAAGAAGTAGCTCATCTCAATGATATGCAGCAGCAGGCAGTATTGGCCACAGAGGGACCGCTGTTGGTACTGGCTGGCGCCGGAAGCGGTAAGACCACCGTTCTGGTAAACCGTATTGCCCAGATTCTGCGCTGGGGATGTGCGTATGAAAGTGATAAGCTGTTTGGCGAATACAGCAGTGATGAGCTTGAACAGATCAGACAGGCAGCCGCAGGAAAAACAACCCTGTCGGATGAACTGGCAGAAAGGCTCTCGGTCAACCGGGTCAACCCCTGGAGGATACTGGCAATCACCTTTACCAACAAGGCCGCCAATGAGCTGAAGGAGCGTATCTGCAAGCGGGTGGGCGACAAAGGAAACGATATCTGGGCGTCTACCTTCCACGCCTGCTGTACCAGGATTCTGCGGCGTTTTGGTGACAGGATCGGATTTACGAACCATTTTACCATCTATGATACCGATGACCAGAAACGTCTGCTCAAGGACTGTATCCGTGCCCTGAGCATTGATGAGAAGATGCTGCCGCCGAAAAGTGCGATAGCGGAGATTTCCCGTGCCAAGGACCAGATGATCAGCCCGGAGGAATACCGTTCTACCGCCGGCAATGACAGCCGTCTGGGGACGATATCGAGGGTGTACACTCTCTATCAGAAGCGCCTGATGGCCAATGATGCCATGGATTTTGACGATATTCTGTATTATACCGTGGCGCTGTTCCGGGAGCATCCGGATGTACTGGAAAAATATCAGGAGCAGTTTGTGTATGTGATGGTGGACGAGTATCAGGACACCAATACCGTGCAGTATGAACTGGTCAGACTGATCGCCGACCGTCACCGCAATCTCTGCGTGGTGGGCGACGACGATCAGAGCATCTACCGTTTCCGGGGGGCAACGGTACGGAATATCCTGGAGTTTGACAAGGGCTATGACAATACCCGTGTCATCAAGCTGGAGCAGAATTACCGCTCCACCGGCACCATCCTGTCTGCCGCCAACAGCGTGATTCATCACAATGTGGAGCGCAGGGAGAAGCGTCTCTGGACACAGAATGAAAACGGTGAAAAGCTCGTGGTCTATACCGCCAATGATGAGAGAGAAGAAGCGGATTTCATCGTCAGGACGATACAGGAGGGCGTGAAGCAGGGGGGGCAGTATGCCGACTATGCGGTGCTCTACCGGATGAATACGCAGTCACAGGCAATTGAGCGTGCGCTGGTGTATGCCGGCGTGCCGTACAGGATCATCGGCGGCCACCGTTTCTATGATCGTCGTGAGATCCGTGATATGATCGCATACCTGAATGTCATAAGCAACCATGAGGATAACATAAGATTAAAAAGGATTATCAATGTGCCCAAGCGGGGAATCGGTGATAAGACCATCAGTAACCTCGAGGAGATCAGCGCCGCATTGGGACAGAGTATGTTTGAGACTATGCAGCAGTCGGACCAGTTTGAAGCGCTTGCCAAGAGCAGTGAGCGTCTCAGGGGCTTTTGCAGCATGATCGGGAAGTATGCCGCGATGCTGGAGGAAATGCCGGCTTCGGAAATGTATGAAAGGCTGATTAAGGAACTGGAGTATGAGGATTTCATCTCCAAAGCCAGCGACCACGGGGAGGCTGCTGTGGAGAATATCCATGAGCTTGCTTCGAGTATTGCCCAGTATGAAGAAGAAAACGGGGAGGATGCTTCCCTGCAGGGATTCCTGGAGGAGGCTGCCCTGATGACGGATATTGATTCCTATTCCGAGACGGACGATAAGGCTGTCCTGATGACGCTCCACTCCGCTAAGGGGCTGGAATTTGAGAACGTGTTTATCCCCGGCATGGAGGAGAATATCTTCCCGGGGTTCCAGTCCATCTTCTCGGAGCCGGAAATGCAGGAGGAACGCCGTCTGGCGTATGTCGGCATCACCAGAGCCAGAAAACGGCTCTATCTCTGCCGTGCCGAGAACCGTATGGTCTTCGGCCATACCAACCGCAACCGTCCTTCCCGGTTCCTCAATGAGCTGCCGCAGGAGATCGTGGAGCAGAAGCGCCGTGAGTACCATGCAGCGCCCGGGATTGAAATTCCGCAGCCCAGGGCACAGCGCCGTGCGGATATTGCCCGGAGCCGTGTGATCACCTCCGCCGCACCTGCCGCTGACCGCCAGACCTACAAGGTGGGGATGCGTGTGCAGCACAGAACATTCGGTGAGGGGACGATCCTCAATGTCAAACCCATGGCCTCCGACAATCTGCTGGAGATCGCGTTTGATACCGTGGGGACGAAAAAACTGATGTCAACGTCCGCAAAGCTGACGATCCTGTGAGCCGTCTGCCGGACTGTGATAAATGATGAATCAAGAGAGGTGATGTTGACCGTGCCGGCTATTATTTCCCATTATCTGCTGTCGGAGAGAGTCCGTACAGCACTCGGAGAGCTGCAGCCGCAGCTTGAGATTCACCGCAATGCGTTTTTGTGGGGCGCTTCCGGTCCGGATGTATTTTTCTGTCACCGGGTACTGCCCTTCCAGAAGGCAAGGAGCCTGAGCTGCTTCGGCAGCCGTATGCATAATGAACCCGCCCATCGGCTGCTGAATGCGCTGGTGGAATACGCCCGTGCTGCCCGGGATGATATTGCCATGAGCTATGCGCTGGGCTTTATCACGCACTATGCCTTTGATTCCGTGGCACATCCCTTTGTGCTGTATTTTTCCGGGCAGATGTCCTACCGTCAGCCCGAGAAGCATTCGTCGATCTGCCACAACGAACTGGAGGCGGCGCTGGATTCCCTGTTCCTTCGGGTTGAAAAAGGTGTCAGAATTTCACGAATCAGACTACAGGATGCCGCCCCCATTGACCCGGAAGCCAATACGGTGATTGCCCTTTCCCTGAAAAGCTACATGAAGCGTGCGTATCATTTTCAAGCCTCCTGTACCGAGCTGATACAGGCGCAGAAGGACTGGCACACCTCTCTTGCGGTGCTGAATGACAGGACAGGAATGAAAAGGATCATGGTAGAATATGCCGAGAAAGCCGTGGGGCTGAAACCCATGCTTTCGCCTATGTTCCGGGAGGATCATCCCCGGCTCATGCCGGATTACGCCAACCTGCGCCGCCGTCAATGGTTTGACAGGGTACAGCAGCAGGAACACAGCGAGACCTTCTTTGAACTGGCGGATCGGGCGGAGGCGCTGTCGCTGGAACTGATCCGTCAGGTGCTGGCGGGAAAACCGCTCACCGCAGAACAGTGTACCGCCACTTTTTCGGGACACTGACGCTGCGGATGGTTGAAGTAAATGATGAAAGAGGGGGTAAAAGCCAAGTGAGCAGATAACGCGTATCTGCTCACCTTGGGGGGTTCTATAGACAAATGAAAACTCGTAACCGTAAGAAATATCAAATGCTTTGAATGAATCATTATTTTATTTGTTAAATTCGTACAACAACCTTTTACTTATTATAAAATATTTTCAGAACGATTTGTCGATTGTTGACGGTTAGTCATTGACCAATTGTCAATTATTTCCAATTTTTCCTATCAGTCAAAATAATCAATCACTGCCTCCGGAAACGGCGGCAAAACACGACTATACAATAATAATCTGCTAAAAAGGTGTGAAGTATCGCTTATGGACATTTCGCAGCAAATCAATCAACTGCTCGAAAAGTACGACTGTACAGCCAAGGAGCTGGCAGGTGCATCGGGAATGTCGGTTTCGGTCATCAGCCGCTACCGCAACGGTACCCGTCATCCCTCCCAGGAGCAGCTCCGCAGACTGGCTGACGGTTTTGCTGAGATCGCTAAACGACAGGGCGGAGACATTGACCCAGAAAATTTGTTTTCATTTTCCGAAGAACGGCATATTGACACTTCTATGCTGGTCAGAAAATTCAATATCCTGGTTTCTACGCTGGATATCAATATGAATGATTTCGCACGCTTTTGCAGCTATGATCCCTCGCTGATTTCCCGCGTGAGAAGCAAAAAGCGTGTGATCACCAATCCCCAGGGCTTTGCCGAAAATACCGGCAGATTCCTTTACCAGAAGTACCGCGGCGATTACTACGGCAGGACGATCTCTTCCCTGATCGGAATCCCGCAGATGCCCGCCGGCAATACCGAGTATGTTCAGACGGTGAAGAACTGGCTCTGCTCCGGACAGCTTTATACCAGAGAGATGATCTTTCCCTTTACCGATAACCTGAAAACCGTGGATGTGGAAGCCTATCTGAAAAATAAGGGCTATATTTTCCCTGAAAAAGTGGAGGTGCCGTTCCGCAACGAGTCCAGAACCTATGTGGGCGTTCAGGAGCTGAAGCAGGCGGAGCTTGATTTCCTGCGCTTTGCACTCAACTCCCACAGTAAGCGGCTCTATCTCTTCAGCAATTTGCCCTACAATGCTATCGTGGGCGACGACGCCTATTCCGACGAATGGCTCTATCTCATGTCACGCATTGTCAATAAGGGCGTCAACATCCATATCGTCAACCATACCGAGCGTGTTCTTGACGAGCTGCTGCTGGCCATGAAACGCCTGCTGCCGCTGTATATCTCCGGCAAGCTCCATGCGTATTACATCCCCGGTATGAAGACCAACCTCTATTGCCACCATTGCAGCTGTATTGACGACAGGGTCATCTATGCCGAGTGTGTGAGCGGTTTCCCGGAAAAAACGCGCTGTGTGATCACACGGGATAAAACCGAGGTGGCGTTCCGGCAGTCCCAGATGCAGCTGCTCCTCAAAAAGGCAAGACCCCTGATGAACGTCTACCAGCGGGAAAACGAATCGGTGTACCATCACTTCCTGAATGCCGATTCCAACAATCCCGGCGAGCGTATCGGGCTGTTTTCGGGACTGCATATCGGGATGCTGACCGATGCGCTGATCCGGCAGATGGCGGAGCACAACCATCTCACGCAGGAGGAGCTGAAACAGCTTCTGACAATACATAGGGACTACAACCGCAATATCCTTTCGATCCTTCGCAACGGCAACCGGGTGCACGAGCAGTTTTATGTTGTACCGGACGAGGAGTTTGACAAGGATCCGCCCAAGCTGATGATCGTGGACTCCTTCTTTGAGAAGACGCTCTACTACAACTTTGACGAATACAAGGAGCACCAGCGGCTCATCATGTCCTTTATGCAGCAGTACCGTAACTACACGGCCGAATTTAAAAACGTGGATATGATGAAGAGTATCAACTTCCTGATTAACCGGGGGCATTGGGCGAGTCTGTCCCGTGCAGGGGTACCGAATCAATTCTTTGTCATCCGACAGCCCCGTGTCCGTGAGGCCCTTGAAAACGTTGCTGTCTTTCTTACCACCTCCGATTAGCGGCGCCCACGGGGGCAGTTTTTCCCTGCCAGTTCCCAGGGAAAACCTTTTTCTGGCGAAAAAAAGGTTTTCCCCGGACCCCCTTTCCAAAATTTGCTGAGGGATAAAACTTGCCGCAATTGGTAAACATTCACTTCTCGTCGTAGTTGGCGAAGCATTTGTGTGGACTTTCGGGCAAGTTTTTTCAAAATGGATTTCCGTGCGCAGAGTCTGCGCTCCCGTGTTACCAACGTCCGCCGGCAAGCTGCCGGTCCCTATTCACCAACGTCTGATTGACCTCCAATCAACCAACTCCCCTCTTCATCTACAACAGGCACGGTTACTCTGAATGGAGTAATCGTGCCTGAAATTTTGGGTGCAATAGCCCGTTCAAAAACAATCCCCGCACCTGTGGGGATTCCAATATCAGAAAGCAGGCTCTGCGCCCGCAGGTGGGTTGAAAACTTAGGATTCCTATGGTATAATGGGGAATAGTAGAGATATTTGATGAGAGGAAGGATGATAATGAAAATCTCGACTAAGGGGCGTTACGCACTGAGAATGCTGCTCGATCTGGCAGAACATCGTGCGGATGGATTCGTGGCACTGAAAGATATCGCCGAAAGACAGCGGATCTCTAAAAAATATCTGGAACAGATTGTCCCGCTGCTGACAAAATCCGGACTGCTCCGGGCTAACAGGGGCTATCAGGGCGGCTATCTGCTGACGAAACCCGCTGATCAGTATACCGTCGGGGAAATTCTCCGTATTACAGAAGGCAGCCTCGCACCTGTTGCCTGCCTTGAACAGGATATCAATGACTGCCCCCGCGCCGCAGAATGCGTTACCTTGCCTGTGTGGGAGGGACTGTACCAGGCTGTGACAAATTACCTCGATGGCCTTACCCTGCAGGATATCATCGACAGGAATGCCGCCCGTAACGGCAATGACTACTGCATCTGAGGAGGTGCAATGATGAAACGGATCGTTTGCTTCGGCGATTCCAATACCTACGGCTATATCCCCGCCCGCGGCGGCCGGTATGACAGCACTGCCAGATGGACAGGCTTGCTCCGTACAATGCTCCCCCATTGTGAGATCGTGGAGGAGGGACTGAACGGCAGAACCACTGTCTTCGATGATAAGAATATCCCCGGACGCAACGGCAGCCGTGCCCTGGAAATCGTTCTGCGTGACAATGATCCCGCAGATGTGATCCTCATCATGCTGGGAACCAATGACTGTAAGTGCCGCTTCCATACCGATGCGGGGATGATTGCCAATGGTATGGAAATCCTTGTCTCCCAGATCAGACTGTTTGACCCGAATACCCGGATCGTGATTATCGCACCGGCCTGCCTTACGGAGGAATCAACTGCTGACGGGAGCTTCGATCAGCACAGCCTGCAAACGGCGGCGGAACTGCGTGACAGCTACCGCAGACTGGCGTTAAGGACCGGCTGCGGATTTATCCCCGCTTGTGACAGCATCGTCCCCGACAGCGCCGACGGGGTGCATCTTAGTCCGGAAGGACACCGCCGTCTGGCTCGGCTGGTGTATGATTATCTGACCGATCCCCAAAAATGAGTGTCAGCCTTCAATTCATCGCATATACTGTTAGTGCAGGGAGATAACCTGTGAATCAATAACAGACAAAGCGGTGAAAAATATGAAGAATCCTTATGAAGAATACCCTGAGTGTCCGGCGTATGACAAGGGCAGCGAGTGTAAGAAAACGGTCAAGCATTATGTGGATATCAATATCCCGGTGGATGTTGTGCCAAAGGCCGACGTGGGCCGAATTGAGACGGAATGCTGCGGTGAACCGGTGGTTGTGTGTGCGGACGGCGGAAAGCCCGATTCCTGCCACCTCATCCTCATCCAGAAGGTGAGTATCCGTATTCCCATCAAGTATTCCTTTGATTCCAAGGTCGGCAAAGGCATGGTAGAGTGCTGCAAGGGCTCTGACTGAGTGCGGAACGGGACCGACGGGGGAACAAGGACACTTCCGGCCTCTTGTTTCATTCGGCTCCGAAACGGGAAAGTGCGTTTCCCCAATAAACTGTCATAGGATGACCGGGCGCGGTTGCCTGCGAGTGACCGTGCCCGGTCTTTTGAATAAATATGCATTTTATTCACGATCGATGTGAGAATAACGTGCCGGCTCACGAATAGAACGATAATGCTTTTTCACAGCGTTCACAGCCGGAATACTCTCTGACAAGGCTCATGCGGTGCCGTGCCGCCTGTCAGTGATACGGGACTGCCTTTCCGGTGCAGCCGGACAGTCTGCCCGGGTTCACAATGATCTTTTTCTTGGTCAAAGTGCCAAAAAAGGCGGAGGAAAATTTGTTACATATTTTTATAAAAAATGTAAAAAAAGATTGATTGTAAACCGAAAATTTAGTATAATATGATTGTAAAACCTCTCGTGGACAATGGTTCACAATACTTGTAAGGTGTCCTTGGCAAAATTCGGAGCAGTCCGTTTTTTTGAAAGACATCTTATTTTTGACTGTACAATTTGATAAAGGGAAGAGCGTCAATTTGTAAATATTTGACAAAATGTATAAAAAGCCTTGAAAAGCCCTGAATAATTTAGTATAGTTAAATAGCAAGATTCTTTTATTTTAGAGAGGGATTTATAGCTTCAGTATTTTTTCGGAAGTAAATTTCCACAAAAGGCGGTGATAGAACAATGCAGTGTAAAAAGTGCGGCAGTGAGTGGAAAACCAACGCCCGTGCCAGCCTTATTATACGTTGCCCCTTCTGCGGAGCGGAGCTTGAACAGGAAAAAGAGGACAAGCTGACGTTCCAGGATGCTAAGGAAGCATTGCGATATATCGTTAAGACCTATGGGGTGGATGTGATGATCGACGGCCTTCAGCTGAGGGCTTTGCTCGATGAGTTCATTCCGGATCTTAAACAGGAGAGAAAGGTTTTTCTCGACGCCTATGAACAGGGTGTGTGTAACGCTCTGTATCTGGCTCACGATGAACCTGAGATCGACAAGTGTATTGCAATCCTTCAATCCATCAAGGTGCTGACAACCGACGCTTGTATGGCTGAGAAATGGGCCTGCTACGTTGTTGAAACCTTTGTCTATGCGTTGAATTGGAATGTGCCGATGTTCGGTATCACACCCAATCTCCATATGCATCAGATGCCGGAAAACATCAACGATATCGGCGGTCCGAGATTGATCGGATCCGGCAGCTCGGATGACGGCACATGGAATGAGGCAGATGGCTATGGCTCTGAGGGCAGAGGCGGCCAGCGCTCGGTGTTTGATTTCTTCGGCGGAAGCGATGAGGAACAGGATGACAGTAAGGTCTTCTCCGCAGACGCCCAGGTGGTCGATGATAACGCCAGACCTCCCAGACCTATCAGCAGACCTGCTATTGAAGGAAGTATTAAGTCTCCGGTTTATGACTTTACCGGCGAGGAGGAAGATTCCAAGCCCAAGTCTCCGGT
>ONEU01000027.1 GCA_900316925.1 uncultured Eubacteriales bacterium | reverse complement strand
TATTCATGTAGCGCCGTATACGAGACCCGTACGTACGGTGCAATGGGAGGTTGAGGGACAAAGTGTCCCTCAGTCTACCCTATTATCTCTTTTTCAGAAATTCTTTACCGGCATCGGTCATACCGGTGGCAGTAAATTCCAATAGTTCGCTGCACCCGAAACGGGAGGTTGCTTTCACCAGACCGTTCCGACGCAGCAGTTCCAGCGCTTTGCCGATCTCGCTGATGGAATATTTCTTACATTCCGACGCGGCCATGACATCATTGAAACTGACGGTTTTCTTTGTTTTCAGTGCTTCGTCGATACAGCGCAGGACGCTGACCGCACAGGGATCATGGAGCTGCATTTTGGTCACCTCTCTATCTGTTTTTGAATCATCATCAGTTCCTCCAGAACAATACAGTGTGGAAAGGCATCTGCCTTCACATCTTCAACACATTGCCGGAAGTCTATCCAACGGACACTTTCCACTTCCTCCGGCTGCACCCGGAAATCCGATTCCTCCAGATCCTTCCAAAGGATGAAGATCCTCGAATACTGTCTGTCATGGAAATCCTTTCCGTGGAACCTTTCATCCGCTATCCTGACGCTGTCTCCGCAATGGATCAGCTCATCGGCACCGACAGTCACGCCCAGTTCCTCCTGCAGCTCACGCAGGGCAGAGGGGATGTAGTCCACGCCGGCAGGGATATGGCCGGCGCTTGAAATATCATAGCAGCCGGGATAAGAACTCTTTTCGGCGCACCGTTTTTGCAGCAGAATCTGTACCGTGTCGTTTTTGCGGCGGAGCAGCCACACATGGGCTGTACGGTGGGGGATCCCCTCTCGATGAGCTGTCTCCCTGTCAATGATCTTGCCGGTGGGGATTCCGTTTTCGTCCACGATATCCAAATACTCCATACCTATCTCCTTTTCGGATCAGTTCTGATAGTCGTAAAACAGCTCGTCCAGGAGGTTATCCAATTTGCGTTTATCTCCCAGAGCCGCTTTGATAAAAGCGTCAGTATGCTGCAGCATCATCTTGAAATAGAGCCAGTCGCCCAGGTCGTCAAACTTCCTGGTGGAATTGATGAGGAAATTCCGACGAAGGGTGGCATATTGCTTGCCCATCAGTTTTCCGTACCGCTTGAGCTTTTTGGCAGTAGCCACATCTTCCATTGCCTTGATTTCCGAAAAACCGCCCACCGCCAACAGGGTGGATTTTTTTGCCCAGAAAATACCGCAATAGAGGCCAGTCAGACCGAAGCCGATCCTGCACAGACGGTCATTGCAGCGCAGGGGGAAGGAGTAGCGTTCAAAGCGGATCGGAGCGCCGCCGCCGATGTATTTTCCGGTTGCCAGCTTGACAGCAATTTCCTTGAGGGTTCCTTTTGTCATACGGTTGTCGCAGTCGATCGTGACGACTACATCGCCTTTAGCAGCAAAAATACCGGTATTTCTCACACTGCCAATACATCGTTTATCGTTATAGAGGACATTTGCACCGCATTGAACGGCAATTTCGGCGGTTTTGTCGGTACAGCGGTTGCAGACGACAATCATTTCTACCGGACCGCCGTAATAGTTTGCAGCAGCCTTGACAGAGCGCAGACAGCGGGCGACGTATTTCTCCTCGTTATGAGCCGGAATGACTACCGTAATACTGTATTTTTTCATTTCCTCACCCCGTTTGCTTTAACAATGATGATGCTTGTGCTATTATCATAGTTGAAAAACAGGTAAAAGTCAACATAAATGACATGAAATAATCCGCCAAGGGCACGGAAATTCTTGCCTGAAAGTCCGTGTACATTCTTCGTCAACAACGATGAGAAGCGAGTGTTTTCCGATTGCTGCATGGTATATTCCTCAGCAAATTTTGGAAAGGGGTCCGGGGAAACCTTTTTTCGCCAGAAAAAGGTTTTCCCTGGGTAGCTGGCAGGTCAAAATTGATTTCCGTGCGTCAAGGGATGTGACGATTGACAAATGACTTTCGGTCATTTATACTATCCATAAAGATGATTTGAGATTATTATCTGCAGGAGGGAGATTTTATGGTTTATACGCCAATGACCAAAAAGGCTATGAAGCTCTGTTATGAAGCGCATCATGGCCAGACGGACAAAACAGGACTGCCTTATGTTTTTCATCCGTTTCATGTAGCGGAACAGATGACGGATGAAATTACGGCGACTGTCGCCTTGCTGCATGACGTGGTGGAGGATACTCCGTGGACATTTGATGGTTTGCGCCGTGAGGGGTTCAGCGAAGAGGTGATAGATGCGCTTGTTCTGCTTACCCACGATCCTGCCGTTCCGTACTTTGAATATATCCGGAAGATCCGGACAAATCCGACAGCGAGGACAGTCAAGTTGGCGGATCTTGCACATAACAGCGATCTGTCAAGATTTGATCAGATGACGGAATATGACGGAATATGATCGGCAGCGCAACGAAAAATACTTGAAAGCGATCCGTCTGCTGCAAGTGTCCGATTGATTGGGTGGCTTCTGTATCCGACAGGAAATGAACGGCGCCCCGTGAAGAAACAAGGCTTCACGGGGCGCTTGGTATTGTTCGTTTTATGACACGACAGTCCGGAGATAATCTTTGACTTCCTGCTGTGTGGCAAGTGATATGACCTTTTCGGCAACAGCGTCGGCCTTCTCCTTGGTCCAGGAGGAAATACACTTTCTCACTCTCAGTACACTGGGAGCGGATACGCTGAATTCTGTCAGTCCGAAGGAGATCAGCAGCGGGATCATCATCGGATCGGCGGCTGCTTCACCGCACATTCCTACCGGGATACCCTGATTCCTGCCGGCTTCGATGATCGCACGGATCATCCGCAGAACACTCGGCTGCAAAGCGGAATACAGGTAGGATACGTCGCTGTTGCCCCTGTCGGCAGCCATGGTATAGCCTGTAAGATCGTTTGTGCCGATACTGAAAAAGTCAGACTCCCGTGCCAGCAGATCCGCAATGATGCCGGAGGCGGCAGTCTCGGTCATAATCCCTACTTTGATGTTCTCATCGAAGTCAATTCCCTCGGCGCGCAGTTCTGCTTTCAGTTTCTCGACAAGTGCCCGCCCTTCTCTGACCTCCTCCACACAGGTGATCAGCGGGAACATGATACTAACATTGCCGAAAGCACTTGCACGGAGGATGGCACGGAGCTGTGTACGGAAAAGCTCACGGTTCTTCAGGCAATAGCGGATGGCACGGAAGCCCATAAAGGGATTCTCTTCCTTGCCAAGCCCCAGGTAGGGGATATCTTTATCACCGCCGATATCCAGGGTACGGATAATCAGCGGCTTTCCCTTGAGCAGCATAGCGGCCTTTTTGTATTCGCCGAACTGCTCCTCTTCGGAGGGAACGGAGGTTTTATCCATAAAAAGGAACTCTGTCCGGAACAATCCTACACCCTCGCCGTCACAATCCATTGCTTTGGCGGCATCGTCGGGCTTTCCGATATTGCAGACAAGCTCGTAAACGGTACCGTCAGCAGAGGCAGTTGTTTTGCCGCGGAACTGTTCCAGCTCACGGCGTTCCTGCAGCTGTTTTGCCTGTCTTTGGGTATAGAGTCCGAGCTGGGCATCGTCGGGAGAGAGGATGACCTCGCCCTTGCTGCCGTCGAGAATCACGGTCTCACCGTTTTCGGCAGCGGACATGATCTCCGGAACGCTCATTACGGCAGGAATTTCCAATACCCTTGCGAGAATAGCGCTGTGGGAGGTCGTACTGCCGGTTTCGGTAAGGATGCCCACAATATGATCTTTATTGATCTCGGCGATCATGGAGGGGGTGAGTTCCCTGGCACAAAGCACGGTACCTGCGGGTGCATCGGAGAGCTTCACCTCTGTTACGCCCAGCAGGATTCCCAGTACGCCTGCCTTTACATCTCTGACGTCAGCGGCGCGCTGTTTGGTCAGATCATCCTCGGCAGCCGAGAAGATCTGGATGAACATATCACACATACTCTCAAAAGCCGCTTCAGCACATTGTCCGCCGGCAATCAGTTTTTCCACCTCCCCCAACAGGAAGGGGTCTTTGACAATACTGATGTGCCCGAGCATGATTTCCGCTTCCTTGGCACCTGCCGAGATTTTCAGGGCTTCTGCATGTTTTTCGGTATTCACGCAGAAGACATCAACGGCATTCTGGAAGCGTCTGGTCTCCGCCTGTGTATCTTCAACGGTTCTCGGGGTATATTCAAGCGAGTGATCTTCGATCAGCAATACCTTGCCGATACCAATTCCCATGGAAACACCGATACCTTTCAGCATCATAATCACCTCATTCTATGTCAGTCGTTGATGGATACACGGGCTGCCGTACCGAAACATACGGCAGCCCGTTTGTCTTATGGAGGATCATTCGCCGAAGCCGTCCTCAATCATCTTGGCGCCCTCAGCCATTGCGGCTTCTTCCTGGTCGCCGTCACAGATGAGCTCAATCTCGCTGCCGCATTTCATGCAGGCGGCAATCAGATTCAGGGTACTTTTGGCATTATAGCTGTTGCCGTTGAATTTGATGGTCACTTTGCAGGGATATTTTCCCATAGCAGCGGAAAAGACGGATGCCGGTCTCATGTGGAAGCCCTGTGCGTTGGGAACTGTCAGAATCTTTGATACCATAATGATGTCTCCTTTACTGATAGATTTTTAGGTGGATGGAATGATGTCAGGAGCGCTATTTGGCTCCCTTTTTGACTTTGTTTCTGCCCAGACTCTTGAGGAGTGTGAGCAGTGCGGCACCCACTACCGAACCGATGAGCAGTGCCAGCATATACATAAACGGATTGCCGATGGTGGCCACAACGAAGATGCCGCCGTGGGGTGCCATGAGGGTACATCCGAATGTCCAGGAAAGTGCGCCTGCCGTAGCGGCACCCAATGCGCAGGAGGGGATGACCTTTAAGGGATAGGAGGCTGCGTAGGGGATGGCGCCCTCTGTGATAAAGGACAGACCCATAATGAAATTAACAACGCCGTTTTTCTGTTCATCAGGAGTCCAGAGCTTTCTGAAAATAGTGGTGGAAAGTGCAATGGCGATGGGGGGAACCATACCGCCGATCATTACGGATGCCATCACCTGATAGCAGGTTGTCTGGACGACAGCGTTCGTTGTAGCGGCAGCGGTGGTAAGCATTCCGGTACCAAAGACATAAGCAGCCTTGTTGAACGGACCGCCCATATCAATGGACATCATTGCACCGAGAATACAGCCGAGGAGGATACCGAGATTATGGTCGCTGAGCCAGGTAAGACCGTTGTTCAGACCGGTATTGATGATTGCCATGACAGGATTGACGGCGCACATCATCACACCGACCAGTCCCAGGCCCGCCAGCGGATAGAGCAAGACGGGTTTGATGCCCTCCAGAGCATGAGGCAGATGATCGCAGAGCTTTTCAAAGAGCTTCATCAGGAAGCCGGCCAGGAAACCGGCGAGCAGAGCGCCGAGGAAGCCGGAGGGGATGGTAGAAGATGCACCGGGATCGTTAAAGGTAGCTCCGTTGGAAGCGAGCAGGCCGCCAACGATACCGACCAGTAAGCCGGGTCTGTCGGCAATGGACATGGCGATGAAGCCTGCCAGTAGGGGCAGCATGAAGTCGAACGCAAAGCCGCCGATGGTTTTGAACCAGGCCGCCACCGGGGTAACGGTACCAAAGTCTTTGTTGCCGGCAGCCTCCACACCGCTTGCGGCATCAATGAGGAACGCAATTGCAATGAAGATACCGCCTGCCACCACAAAGGGCAGCATGTGGGATACGCCGTTCATCAGGTGTTTATACAGCTTTCTGCCGAAGCTCTCGTTGGTGCCGGGAGAGGAAGAGGCTTCTGCTTTTTTGTCAGCGTGGAAGACGGGAGCTTCTTTGTTGAGGATTTTGTTAATCAGCTCTTCGGGCTTGTGGATACCGTCCGCAACCTTTGTGGAGAGGACCGGTTTTCCGTCGAAGCGGGCTGTTTCCACGCTCTTGTCTGCGGCAATGATAATGCCGTCACATTCTTCAATATCCTTGGAGGTCAGCACATTTTTGGCGCCGCCGGAACCGTTGGTTTCCACCTTGATGGTCACGCCCATTTTTTCGGCAGCCTTGTTCAGCGCTTCGGCGGCCATATAGGTGTGGGCAATACCGGTGGGACAGGCGGTGACTGCCAGTATCCGGATCCTGCCGTCCTTCTTATCCTTAGCGGCCGTTTTCGGAGCAGCGGCCTTTTCTTCCTGTTTGGCCGGCTCTTCTTTTTTTGCCTCCTCCGGGAATTTCTCTGTTTCCTTCTCGTCAATCAGACGGAGAAACTCATCCGCATTCTTAGCGGCTTTCAGCTTGGCGGTGAAGTCCATGTCCATGAGCATCTGCATCATCCTGGCCAGTACCTCCAGGTGTACATCACCGTCAGTAGTAGCGGCAATCATAAAGATCAGATTGCAGGGGTCGCCGTCCGGTGAGCCGTAGTCAACGCCGTCGGGCACGGTGATAGCCGTCAGGGCAGGTGCTTTTACAGCCTCACTTTTCGCATGGGGAATCGCAATCTCCATGCCGATGGCGGTGGTGCCCATCTCCTCCCGTTTGAGGATGCCCTCCTTGTAGGCAGCGGTATCCTTCAGATTTCCGCAAGTCTCGTGCAGAGCGACCAGCTTCTCAATGGCGGCGGTTTTATCCTTCACGGAGACACCGATCTCCACGCCCTGCTTTTTCAACAGATCTGTGATTCTCATGTTCTTACCCCCTTTATCAAAGAATGGATCCGATTACAGCCTGCTGAGAATATGATAAATCTGCTCTTTTTTGGCAAGTCCCATGGAAAACGCTGTGGCATTTCCGCAGGCAGTTCCCAGCTTCAGGGCATATCCGTAATCCTCCTGCTGCAGGTAACCTGCCAGAAAACCAGCGACCATGGAATCGCCTGAACCAACGGTGTTCAGCACTTTTTCTTTTACGACGCCTGACTGATACACCCTTCCGTCCTCGGCAAACAGGACGGCGCCCTCACCGCCGAGGGAAACCAATACATTTCTTGCTCCCAGTTCCATGAGCTCCCGTGCACACCGTTCTGTCTCCTGCGCATCGGTCACCTCACGCTGAAAGAGCTCAGAAAGCTCCTGACGGTTGGGTTTGATGAGGAACGGACGGTAGGGAAGACAATTCCGGAGCAATTGCCTGGTGGCATCTACCACGATCCGGATCCGTTTTCCTTCCAGCCGCTGTAAAATACGCTCGTAAGCATTGTCCGAGACGGTTTTCGGAATACTGCCGGCCAGCACGATCGTATCGCCGTCTTCGAGACAATCGGTTTTCAGCAGGAGCCGCTCAAATTCCTCTTCTGAGATGTGAGGGCCCTGGCCGTTGATCTCGCTTTCCTGATCCGCCTTGATCTTAATGTTGATTCTTGAGATACCGTCCTTCAGACGGATAAAATCAGCCCGGATACCCAGTCCGCGCAGACCGTTTTCGATAGCCTCACCGGTAAAGCCTGCTGTAAAGCCCAGAGCAGTTGAGCTGATCTCCAGCTCTGCGAGGATACAGGAAACATTGATGCCCTTGCCGCCGATATAGTATTCCTCGCCGGTGGTACGGTTTGTGATGCCGCCGATAAAGCTGTCCAGATGCACCACATAATCAATAGAGGGATTGAGCGTCAGTGTATAGATCATGTTGTCACCTCCCTTATGATGGTTTTATCGGAAAAGCCGCCATAGGGCAGCTGATCGGTCACGATACAGCACATTTTCAGTTCCGCAAAGGAAACAGGGTAGACCTTTCTGAATTTACTGTGGTCAGCCAGAACAAAGACTGCGAAGCTCTTTTCAATGGCTTTTGCTTTCATCAGCGCTTCTTCACTGTCGGGGGTGGTAAATCCGGCGGTAATGTCAATGCCGTTGGTTCCTAAAAACGATTTGGTGAAGTTGAATTTTCCGAGGTTCCTGATCCCTTCCGCTCCCACGACCGAAGCGGTTACGGCTTTGATCTTTCCGCCGATCATATAGGCTTTCAGTCCCTTTGACAGGAGCTTCTGGGCATGAATGATACCGTTTGTCACGAAAGTCGCATTCGTATTGCCGATATGATCGATCAGGCGGGAGGTAGTGGTGCCGGAGTCGATATAGATAAAATCGTCATGGTTGATCAGACCTGCTGCATATTCGGCAATCAGTTCTTTTTCCTGCGACATCATTACATCTCTGACGGTTACTTCATCCTCCGAAGCACCCTGTGTATGATTGATCGCGGTAGCACCGCCGTAGACCTTCCGCAGACGCCCCTCCTTGTCGAGGGCGATGAGGTCTCGCCGGATAGTCGATTCCGAAGTGCCAATCATGACGGCCAGTTCCGTCACGCTGGCGGCATCTCTCTCGGAGAGAATATCGAGAATCATTTTATAGCGTTCCAATGTCAGCATATCCACCCCTCCTTTTACACCCTTTCCTAAATTATATCATATTTTCAAGCAAAGTCAAGCAGATTTATTTAAAATCAATCAATTGTAATCAAAATATCACGTTTTGTAGGGCTACTGATGATAAAATGATTTCAAATAATGTCACACCTCTCCAATATTTACCAGGATTGCAAGAAGCAGACAATCCTCGGGCTCATGGCTGCCACCCTGCAAAAATTTTCCATAATGATTGTATTTATGCAAAAAAAATGGTACAATAAAAACGATTCCGCTGTGTGCCGGGTGTTTGGCAGCGGAAGTCAGCAATACTTTCAAGTGAACAGGAGAGATTTACATGAATGCAAAAAAACGATTCTGCTGTATTCTGGCGGCAATGGTCATAGCCGGAAGCATCGGATTCCAGACAGTGAGTGCGGCGGCGGAAGAGCCGGATCCCACAGGGTATCAGCAGAGCGTATCCGATATCGCTATTTTTTCAGACGAGTATTGTTCCAGCGAATATTATGCCAAGCTGCAGGCAGTGTTAGCGGAGACGGAAGGCATCCCCGTGATGGCCAGAGCTCTGGCGGTAGCGCAGTCACAGGAAGGATACCAGAACTATTCGACACAGGGGATTGATATCGAAGAGGCAAGAGCCAATGGCCTGCTCTGGACAGGTGTCGAAAAGCGTATGAACGAAGACGATACCGGTAATACGGAATATACCCGCTGGGCACAGCGTTTCCTGACGGAGCGTGATGAGCAGTCGCAGTACCTTGACTGTGACTGGTGCGCAATTTTTATGAGCTGGTGCCTGTATCAGGCCGGATACTATTCCGAAGACCAGCTCAAGAAGTATTATTATTCCTACTATGCCGATCCTCGTATCGAGCAAGACGCCGATTCATGGATCACCGCTTTTAATATGGATCAGAATAACGTATGGTATACACCGAAGGCTGAACGGAAGGTGTCATATTATTATTGGAATCATTTTGTGCATACGGACATTGATCCCTTCGACATTCCCTATAAGCCGGGCGGTCTGATCTTCTTTACCTGGGATGGTTCCGGTTCGTATTTTAACCATGTTGCCATGGTGGTTGACTATGATCCCCAGACCCATGTGCTGACCTACATCAACGGCAATTCCGACGGTCAGGTCATCACCCGGCAGATGGATCTTGACGCGGAGGAGACCTATCGCACAGCCCCCTATCTGAAAAACAGTGAGCGTATCATGGCGTATGCGGAATATGAAAAGGTCGAGGAGCTTGAGGAAAAGACGATCACAGCCGAACAGACCACCTTCTACTGGGATGTCAATTCCGAGCGAGGTATTACCATCAGGACCGATTCGGAAGCCAAGGTTGCCGTTGTCAGCGAAGACGGAAACTATTTCGGATCCAATATCGAGAGTAATATGCTGTTTATCTACGGTGCGCTGTCCATCGGCAAATCGGAGCTGCTGAATCTGGGACTGGGAGCACATCATCTGCTGTTGACGTTTGAAGACGGAACGCTACCGGTGGATGTGATCTGCTTCGATTCAGAGGCAGAGATCACCGCCGACAAGACGGAATTTACTTGGGACAGAAACGGGGACGAGGGAATTACTCTCCAAACCAATTCTGAATCCGAGACCGTCGTGATCCGCATCGGCGGC
>ONEU01000024.1 GCA_900316925.1 uncultured Eubacteriales bacterium | reverse complement strand
TAGGTGTCCGGAGAAAACCTTTTTTCGCCAGAAGAAGGTTTTCTCTGGGAACTGGCAGTTCAAAACAGATTTCCGTGGTACAGAGTGAGCGCAGGATTGACAGATGGAAGGAAGTATGCTATAATAACCTACTGGACAGATAGGTAAAGAGCTCCCTGCTTTCTATCCGGGAGGGGGAACGCCGTCATAAGGAGAATGGAAAATGAACATTGTTGAATTGCAGCAGAAAATTATCAGACTCAAAAAAGAAAGAGATATCTGTATCCTTGCCCATAGCTACCAGGCAAAGGAGATTCTGGAGGTTGCCGATTTTACCGGCGATTCCTATAAGCTGAGTGTGGATGCCGGAAAGGTGAGCAATAGCCGAATCGTGATGAGCGGGGTGCGCTTTATGGCGGAGACCTGTAAGCTCCTCTCGCCGGAGAAGCATATCTATCTGCCGAATCCTGACGCCGGTTGTGCGATGGCCGATCAGATGGACAGGGCACTTATCAGTCAGGTGAAGGAGCATTATCCCGAACACACGGTTGTGGCATATATCAATACTACCGCGGAACTGAAAACCATCTGTGATGTATGTGTTACCTCTTCGTCGGCGGTGGAAATCTGCCGGAAGATCAGAAATGATAAGCTGCTGTTTATCCCCGATTGTAATTTAGGGGCGTATGTTGCCTCACAGATTCCCGAGAAGGAGTTCAAGCTGCTGTCGGGCGGCTGCCCGATCCATGCCTGCGTCAATACCGATGACGTCAGAAAGGCCCGTCGGCTCCATCCGGATGCCCTGCTGCTGGTTCATCCTGAATGTAAACCGGATGTCTGCGCCATGGCTGATTATATCGGCTCTACCTCCGGTATCATGGAATATGCGGCTGCATCCCCTCATCAGGAATTTATCATCGGTACTGAAATCAGTATCCAGGAGCATCTGCAGTACCGCTGTCCGGGTAAACGCTTCTACTACCTTTCACAGAAGCTGATCTGTCCGAATATGAAGTCCACCACGCTGATGGATCTGTACCGCTGTGTGGCGGGAGAGGGCGGGGAGGAAATCCTTCTCGATACGGATACTATCACCCGGGCAAGACGGTGCATTGACGAGATGATCCGTCTGGGAAGTGCGTGACGGAAAGGAGCAATCAATATGGCAGAGACGATTCAGCAGCGCATTGACGGGATTACCGAAATGCTGATGGCAGATTATCAGAAGGGAAGAGTGATCGACCAGATCAAGTCCTTTGACTATCCCGACAGAGCCGTGATCATTGACATTCTGGAAAAGCTGAAAACGGTGATCTATCCCGGCTACTACCGTAATTCCAATTACAGGACCTACACCGTGCGGAATCATATTTCCATCATTCTGGAGGATATTATTTATCACCTGATCCAGCAGATCTCAATTGTGCTGAAATACGCACCTGCCTACCGTGAGGCAGATTGTGAGGCTATTCAGGCTGCCGCCGAGCGGATCACCTTTGCCTTTCTGGAGCAGGTTCCCAAGATCAGGGAATACATTGAAACCGACATTGACGCCGCTTATGACGGCGATCCCGCAGCCTACAACAAAGATGAGATTATCTGTACCTACCCCGGTCTTTTTGCAATCTTCACGAACCGCATTGCCCATGAACTGTTTGTGCTGCAGGTGCCGCTGATCCCCCGTATTATGACGGAATATGCCCATAGTCTCACGGGAATTGATATTCACCCGGGTACGACGATCGGCAAGTACTTTTTTATCGACCACGGTACTGGTATCGTGATCGGTGAGACAACAGAGATCGGGGATCACGTCAAGATTTATCAGGGCGTCACTCTGGGTGCGCTTTCCACCAGGGGCGGGCAGAATCTCCGCGGCAAAAAAAGACATCCTACTATCTGTGATAATGTTACTATCTACTCCGGTGCGTCTATTCTGGGCGGTGAAACGGTGGTAGGAAAGGGCGTTGTGGTAGGAGGCAATGCATTCATTACCACCTCGATTCCTGAAGGGGCAAAGGTGAGCGTGAAGAGCCAGGAGCTGATGTATAATTACGATTCTTCCAAACCGGTGGAGCGCAAGGACATCGAACTGGATGACGCGTGGTTTTATGTGATATAGTGAAAAGCAGGGAGCTATAGGATCATCCTATAACTCCCTTTTTCAGAAAGGATTTGACAAGATGATGCCTTTGTCATCACTGGAAGTCCGGTAAGAACTGCCGGCTCCGTCAAGGGGACGAAACCAGAGGGAGAAAAGAAAATGGGTTACTTGATTGAAAACGGTGTGTTAACGAAGTATTACGAGGAGGACGGTATCACGGAGGTGCAGGTTCCGGAGGGTGTGACAAGCATCGGAGAGTATGCGTTTCTGGATTGCAGCAGGCTGCAGCGGATCATTCTGCCGTGTAGTGTGACGGGGATCGGCAAAGGTGCATTCTGCGGCTGTACCTGTCTCCGGCAATTACTGATCCCCGATCATGTGACCGCTTTTGAGAAATGGCTATTTACCGGATGCGGCAGTCTGACAGAGCTGACATACTGCGGTTATACCATTGATATGACCCTGTGTATGAGGGGTGATCTGAATACGTCCCTCTTCTTTGAGATGATGCGTACCAAAAACTATGGGCTGATAATGGATGTCCTTACCAAGTATTACTATGCGGCGCAGGTGTATCTGAAATATCGGGAACCGGAAGCCGAAGGATATATCCGGAAACGGCACCAGCTCATGTTCATGGATTTTATTGATATCGGGGATTACGAGACGGTCAGGAACCTGCTTGAAACCGATCGGTTTGTCTCCGAAAAGGACCTGTCGGTACTGATTGATTATGCGATTGGTTTTGCTGACAGGGGAGGTGATCGGCAGATTCAGATATCCCTCATGGACTACAAATACAAAAAATATCCCGGAAGTGCCCGGCTTGATGAGCTTCCGTTCTGAAACAAAGACCCGCCGCCCGTATCTTACAGAAGACGGACGGCGGGTTTGCTGTCGGATGTCAATCAAATGTGAAAACGGAGGCCAGCGTGAGTATGGGCTCGATCCCGTTAAAGCTCTCCATCGAAGAAACTGACTGGGTGAGATCTGCGGTGCACCATCTCACATCATCCCCTTTTCTGAAAAGCTCGTCATAGAAAAAGTGGGAATCCTGTTCGTGCTGATGATAGATAACGCCGAAGTATTCTCTCGCCATACGCACATCATCGTACAGAAGAGTGGTGTAGTCTGTGGGGGCTTCCTCGTCATTGATGTCGTCTATGACCTCGCAGAAGAGTTCGTTCTGGCAGTCCACCTGATAGAGATGGGTACGGTACTCGTCCTTCATCGGGGGATAGTTCTTGATTCTTTCGTTGAGGCGCAGGGCTTCGATGGCACTGTTCCGGTCGTATTCGTCTTTGAAAATAGTCGGGTCGATCGTGTCGGCGTAAGCACCAGTATAAGGATGCGGGCGTTCCTCCTTGGGTAGTTTTCTGACGTAATGGACCAGCTTGTTCCGGTTGGCGTTCAGCATGAACGTGAAGCTGCTCATCGACGACATCAGAAAGTTCATCAGCACCCTTTTGAAGTCAAAGGCTGTAAATTCGTAGCAGACCCCCTGCACAAGATTGCCGATGGTCTCATGGCAGCGCATATCAATCTGGTATCTGGTGAATGTCGCGTCACCCACGATCACGTCATGGCCGCAGCTGAACTGGTTCATGATCCGGAAAATCCTGTTCTCCATGTGCTCGGTCCTGACCACGATCGGAACATCCTCCGGCAGCTCGATGAGGTCAGTAATATGGGAGTAGGTAGAGCATTTGCTCATCCGTTTCCGGATGACGTCATCAATCAGGACTTCCATATCATCCGTCTCCGGGAGCTTTTCATCTGACCAGGTACCGGTATAACGGTCATCATAATGTTGTTCACCGAGCCGGCGCTTTTCCAGCTCCAGGCGGATCAACAGACGGAGATCCTGCTCCTCCACGAGACGGATATCGACATTTGAACCCATCCCCCAATTGGATGGATACTGCATCAGATAGTATTTTTTTCGCTCAGACATTCTCATTCCTCCTTGTTTTCATAAAGCTGATATCGGCCAGTTCCCCCGGAGGGATGGTGATATCTCCTTCTATACTGGTGAGCTTCAACGGTTCTGTGTTGATGTTCAGCGCGTACAGCGTCATTCCGGCCGTAAATGCTTTTTGAATGTCTATCCCGTTTTCGCCAGGCAGATAAGTGATACAGACGGTCCGGAAGTGGTCGAACATCTCCAGAATCGTGACTTTCTCCTGCTCCGTTTCCTCATCGGGGAAATATAAGGCGGTGCGGACAAAGGTGGATTTATGGCCGTTGAGACGGTAGTACAGGCGTTTGATAGAACAGGAGCCGGTTTTCCCTAACAGCAGCACCGCGGTTCCCTCGTCAAGGGACAGCGGGCATGACAGATGGTTCAGCCGTTTTTTTACCAGATAGTGTCCGGAAAACGGAAGGGCAAGCAACTCCTGCATGGGAAAATTACAGTCGTCCAGATAACAAACGTAGCTTTCCCGGGCATCGCTTCCCACCAGCATCGTATCATCGGATTTGCAGGTGTTCAGGGGCCCTACAGTGACATAGCGCCCGCTTTCGGTAGTACAGTTCGTCAGCCGGATGCCTCTGAGCCAATAACACTCACCCTCCTCGTCCTCGCCGTCAGCGAATAAATGCCAGTTTACCAAAAATGTATCAAAGTGACAGAACAGGTTCTCGGCCATCATATCCACAAGCTTCGTGCAGCCCTTTTCCTCTCCGTTTTGAAACAGAGCGTCATCCTTTTCTTCGACCAGCTCCTTGAAAATGAAGATGGCACCCGGAGGCTTCTGACCAAAACGCCTGATATAGCGGACCTCCGCTTCGGTTTCGTACTGTTCGGAACAGATCAGTTTGCCGGTTCCGATCAGCCGTTTGTCATCCGTCGGAATCAGAACGGCAATGTCCGGTTTTTCTTTACACATAGCAATCACTCCTTTTTCTGCTTGCTCTCTGCTGTGTACAGGATACAGCAGAGAGTTTCAGAAAAAAATGAATCTTTGACGATTATTTTTCAGAGCCGGGTTTCTACTGTCCTTAAAATTGTACGGACCTTGTCTGAAAAATTTTTTTCGGGATTTAATGACTTTTTAATAATTGATCTGTTATCATACAATTACAATCTACCGGGGAGGGATTTCAATGTATTTCAGTATCCTGAAAAGAGACCTGAAACGTAAAAAGACCATGAATACCATTCTTCTGATCTTTATGATCTTGTCCGTGATGTTCGTGTCATCCAGCGTGAATACCATGCTGTCGGTGTCATCAGCTGTGGAGAAGTTCCTGGATGTGTCAGGAGCGAAGGATTATTATGTGGCTACCATCGGTACTGCAGCCGGTGAAACAGCAAAGAAAAATCTGGAGTCGCTTGATTCGGTCCGTTCCATCAGCAGCGAGACGATTTTCTATCTGAATGAAAACTCGGTGGAGCATGACGGCAATATTCTGAATATCTCGTCAAACGGTGTGCTCAATAATGTGGATGATCTGTGCATCAGGCTTTATGACCAGGATAAGCAGGAGCTGACACACATTGATGACGGTGATATCTATGTCAAGAGCTCGTTCATGGAGAAGAACCATCTCTCCATGGGTGACAGAATCGGCATAAGAATTGCCGGCTACACCAGGGAGTTTACCGTCCGCGGAACCGTCCTGGATGTCCTGTTCGGTTCTGATATGTCGGGTACACCCCGTTTTCTCATCAGTAAGCATGATTTTGACCAATATTCGCAGAACTGCACCGGTCCGATTGCGGAGATGTCCAAGGGGATGCTCCTGAATATCGAAGCGGATGATATCAAGGCGGTAGAGACTGTCGTCAACGATATCGACGGTGTGGCATTCACCGGATCAAGGGATGTCATCAAACTGACCTATATCCTGGATATGATTATTGCCGGAGTGTTCCTGATCGTGAGCATCTGTCTGATCATTATTTCTCTGGTGCTGCTGAAATTCACCATCGGTTTTACCATCAGCGAGGAATACCGTGAGATTGGCGTGATGAAGGCCATCGGCATCAAAAACGGCAGGATCCGCACCTTATATATGGTCAAGTATCTTGCGATGGCGTTGACAGGAGCGGTGATCGGATTTGCAGCCGGGATCCCGTTCGGCAGAATGATGATGGCGCAGTCCACCAAAAAGCTCATCACCGGCGACAATGAGAGCATACTGGTAAATCTGCTGTGTGCGGCGGCCGTGGTGCTGATTATCGTCCTGTTCTGCCGTCTCAGTACCGGTAAGGTGAAAAAGTTCACCCCGGTGGATGCGATCCGCAGCGGTGAAAGCGGCAGGCGCTATAAGAAAAAGGGGCTGTTGAAGCTCTCAAAAAGCCATACCGCGCCCGTGTTCTTCATGGCAGTCAATGATATCCTCAGCGGCTTCCGGCATTATGCGGTGATGACCCTCACGTTCATTGTGGGCATCCTGATGATTACGATCATTCTCAATACGATCTCCACGCTGCAAAGTCCGAAGCTGCTGGCGTGGTTCTCCATGGCAGACTGTGATGTGACGCTGGAGGATAAGGGGAGTGCCGAGAAGTATACCCGTGCTGACGGTCAGGAACGCAGAGAGGCATACCTTGAGGAGATGGAGAAGACCCTGGCACAGCATGATATTCCTGCGGAATGCTTCGGCGAGACCGTTTTCAAGATGTCCATACAGAACGGCGCTGTGAAAACGATTTCCCTGGCATTTATCGGATCAGGGACAACAACGGATCAATACAGTTACCTGGAAGGAACGCCGCCGGAGGATCCGGAGGAGGTAGCGCTGAGCTGTGTGACGGCGGATAAGCTGGGTGTTACCATCGGCGACAAGGTGACAATCAGAACCGGCGGTGAAAACGAAGAATTTATGGTGACTGCTCTCTACCAGAGCATGAATAACCTGGGGGAGGGGATCCGTTTCAGCGAGAAGCTCACGATCGACTTCTCCAAAGCTCTGGGCTATTTCAGCTATCAGGTCAGATACACCGATACGCCCTCCGATTCTGAAGTCGGCGAAAGATTTGAGAAAATCAGGGAGCTTTATCCGAAGTATACCATCCGCACCGCCGGTGAGTATGTGGATTACAGTATTGGCGGCGTGGCAGGGGCATTGAGCGAAACCAAGCTCTTTATTGTCCTGATGGTGATGATGATCAATACGCTCGTGGTGGTGCTGATGGAGAAATCCTTCCTCACCAAGGAGCGGGGAGAAATCGCTCTGTTGAAAGCCATCGGCTTCCGGAACCGTACCCTGATCGCCTGGCAGACCATCCGTGTGGGGCTGCTGATGATCGCGGCGGTGCTGATCTCCGTCCTGCTGACAGAGCCTGTCAGTCAGCTTGCGGTTGGCGGTATTTTCAGAATGATGGGCGCTAAAAACATAATCTTTGATATCAATATCCTGGACACTTTTGTGATCTATCCGCTGGCAGTCCTTGCCGTTACCGTTCTGGCAGTCCTGCTCAGCGCGTTGGGTATCAGACACATTTCCTCGCAAGAGGTCAATAACATAGAGTGAGGTAAGAAAGATGAAAACGATCCTGAAAGTAACCGACCTGTGCAAGACCTATATCATCAACAAAAGGCAGAACAATGTACTGCGTAACGTGAGCTTTACGGTGAACGAGGGAGAGATGGTTGCCGTGATGGGTCCCTCCGGTTCGGGTAAATCCACTCTGCTCTATACCGTCTCGGGTATGGACAGACTCACAGCGGGTACGTCGGAATTTGACGGAAAAGATATCTCCGCTCTGCGTCCGAATGAACTGGCAGAGCTGCGGCTGGACGAGATGGGATTCATCTTCCAGCAGATGTATATGCTCAAAAACCTGAGCGTATTGGATAACATCCTGCTGCCGGCCCGCCAGTCAAAGAACAACCCGCTCTCTGCTAAGGAGAAGCTCGCTTATGCCAGGGAACTGATGCATAAGCTCGGCATCAGCGAGATTGCTGACAATGATATCAACGAGGTCTCCGGCGGTCAGCTCCAGAGAGCCTGCATCTGCCGCAGCATGATCAATAAACCGAAGATGATCTTTGCGGATGAGCCCACAGGTGCGCTGAACCGTTCAAGCTCGGATGAAGTGATGGATGAGCTTTGCCGGATCAATGCGGACGGCACGACTGTCATGCTGGTGACGCATGACTCCAAAGTAGCGGCCCGCTGCGGAAGAGTCCTTTATATTGTTGACGGAAACATCAAAGGAGAGTATAATCATACTGAGAGCGATGCCCGTAAGCGTGAACGTGCGCTCAACCACTGGCTCCTGGAAATGGGCTGGTAACGAGGCATCGGAAGGGGGGATCAACGGGATGACCGATATTCTGGTGGTAGAGGATCATAAAGAGATGGCCACACTGCTGTGTGATTTTCTGAAAGCAGAGGGATACAGCGTCAGGCACTTCACCGACGGAGAGAGTGCCCTGCGGACGTTTGAACAGGAGGGGGCAAAACTGGTCATCCTGGACGTCATGCTGCCGGGTATGGACGGACTTGCCGTCTGTCAGAGGATCCGTGAGGGTGCCAACACGCCGATCCTGATCGTGAGTGCCAGGACAGAAAAGGAAGATCAGCTCAGCGGGCTGATGCTGGGCGCTGACGATTACATCGAGAAGCCATACGATATTGACATCCTGTTAATGAAGATCAAGGGAATCTTCCGCCGGCGCTATCAGACGGAGATCCTCTCGGACGGGTTCCTCCGGATTGATAAAAACAAGCGCAAGGCATACAAGAAGGAGCTTCCGCTGGAGCTCAATCAGAAGGAGTTTGAGCTGCTGTGCCTGTTGGCCGAGAACAGCGGAAAAACACTCAGCAAGGAATTTCTTTTTAACAAGATCTGGGGACTCGACAGCTTCTCCGAACCGCAGACATTGACCGTCCATATCAAATGGCTGCGGCAGAAGCTGGAGGATGACCCGAAAAAGCCTGCCCACATCCTGACCGTCTGGGGTGTGGGCTATCGGTATGAGAGGTGACGCATGAAGAGCTTTCTCAGGTTGGTGATTGCCGTGATCGTACTGCTTTCGGTCGTGTTCGCCGTCTCTCATCTGATCCTGAATAACGCCGTTCAGGATGACACAGGCCGTCCGTATCGTGTGGAGGCCGCCCGTATTGCCCGGAAGATCGAGGCAGGGGAGACGGTTGATCTTAATGATTACCGTTATATCACCCATGTGGAAGCGCTGCCGGATGGTTTTGCGGAGGGCGAAAGTGATTATCTTGTCAAAACCATTGGCGGTGTGCTCTATCGGTTCGACTATTACTGCCCGACGGATAATCGTCAGACGTTATTGATGTTTGATCTCTGTTTCGGGATAGCAGCAACGGTGGTGATTGCGGTGCTGGCATTTGTCTGCTTCAGGATCATCCGGCCGTTTGACAGGATCAAGAGCTATCCGACGGAGCTTGCCAAGGGGAATCTGACCCTGCCGCTCAAGGAACAGCGGGGCGGCTATACAGGACAGTTCCTCTGGGGACTTGACCTGCTGCGGGAAACGCTGGAAAATCGGAAGGCCTCGGAGCTTGCTCTGCAGAAGCAGAACAAGACCATGCTGCTGTCCCTTTCACATGATATCAAAACGCCCCTGAGCGTGATTGAATTATATGCAAAGGCTCTTGAAAGGGGACTGTATGACGAAGAACAGAAAAAGAAGGAAATTGCGGTAAGCATCCATGACAAATGTGAGGAGATACGGTTGTATGTGGACGATATTGCACGGACTGCCGGAGAGGATTTCCTGCAGCTGGAGGTCACGCCGGGTGAGTTCTACCTGTCAGAGCTGATGAACAGGATCCGGTCGTTTTATACCGATAAGCTGCGCCTCCTGCAGATCGGGATGGAGCTCGGTCCATACGCCGACCATCTGCTCGGTGGTGATCCGGAGCGTGCGGTAGAGGTACTGCAGAATCTCATGGAGAACGCCGTGAAGTATGGAGACGGACAAACAATTGCCATTACCTTTTCGCAGGAGGAGGACTGTCAGCTGATACACGTTGCCAACAGCGGCTGTACCCTGTCGGAAACGGAACTGCCGCATATCTTTGAGAGCTTCTGGCGTGGTTCCAATGTCGGCAGTCAGTCCGGAAGCGGACTGGGGCTGTATATCTGCCGTACCCTGATGCGGAAGATGAACGGTGATATCTATGCTGCTGTCGAGGGAGAGTATATGGTGGTTACAGCGGTGTTTCCCATTGCCTGATCGGGGAATGAGGACAAATCATTGTGATAGAATGAACGAAGCGGGTTTGGTTGTATCTGGATGCCACCCGCTTTTTTGATAAAGGAGGGATTGCGTGAAGATTCATCTGCACGATCACTTTACCTATCGGAAGCTGCTGCGCTTTACGCTGCCGTCTGTGGTGATGATGGTATTCACCTCTGTATACGGCGTGGTGGATGGCTTTTTCGTCTCGAATTATGTGGGGAAAACGTCCTTTGCGGCGGTGAACCTCATCATGCCGTTTCTGCTGATCTTCGGAGCGGTGGGCTTCATGATCGGTGCAGGGGGCAGTGCTCTGGTATCCATGACCCTGGGACAGGGCAAGGAAAAGCAGGCTAACAGGATTTTCTCACTGCTGATCTACCTGATTATTGCGGCGGGCTTCGTCTTTACCGTGCTGGGGATCGCAGTCGCCGAACCGGTGGCAAGATTCCTGGGAGCGTCTGACGAAATGCTGCCGTACTGTGTCACCTACGGACAGGTCATCATGCTTGCGTTAGTGCCGTTCATGCTTCAGAACGTGTTTCAGAGCTTTCTCGTCACGGCGGAAAAACCGGGCTTCGGACTGGTCATCACGGTGGCGGCAGGCTGTATCAATATGCTGCTGGATTGGCTGTTCATGGCGGTTCTGGAATGGGGCATCCTGGGTGCAGCGGCGGCAACTGCCCTGGCACAGGTTGTCGGCGGTATCATTCCGCTGATCTATTTTATCGCGCCGAACAAAGGCAAGCTCCGTCTGGGCAGGACCCGTATAGATAAACGGGTGATTATCAAAACCTGCTCCAATGGTCTGTCGGAGTTTATGACGAATGTCTCGCTGTCATTGACCAGTATGATCTATAACTTCCAACTCATGCGCTTTGCCGGTGAAAACGGTGTGTCCGCTTATGGCGTATTGATGTATGTGTCGTTTATCTTTGTATCGGTATTTCTTGGCTTTTCAATCGGCACGGCACCTATTATCGGTTATCATTACGGCGCCCAGAACCGTGATGAGCTGAAAAGCCTGTTCAAAAAGTGTCTGCTGATTATTTCCTTTGTTTCCGTGACGCTGTTTTCACTTGCGGAACTGTTATCCGGCCCGTTCAGCTCCATGTTTGTCGGCTACGATCAGGAGCTTCTCGCACTGAGCACCAGGGGGTTCCGGATCTGCTCCTTTATGTTTCTTTTCTGCGGCTCCAACCTCTTCGGTTCTGCTTTTTTTACGGCGCTCAACAACGGCCCTGTTTCTGCACTCATCTCCTTTGGACGAACGCTGCTTTTTCAGGTGATCTGTGTGTTTTTACTGCCGCTGATCTTCGGTCTGGATGGAATCTGGCTGGCTATTGTTGTTTCCGAAGTGCTTGCCTTGGTACTGACCACCGTCTGTGTGGTGACAAACCGGAAAAAATATGGCTACTGACCGTTACATACAAAACCTCCGCCCGGGTGCTCCGGACGGAGGTTTTTTCGCAGATGAGATTATCTTTGTCGGTATCCGACGTTTGATTTGTAGTTCAGGATGCTGAAATCGGCATCCTTCTGACTGATGGCGCTCTTGGGGAAAATGAAAGTATAGGAGACGGTTTTCTTGGCGGGAATGGCCAGAGGCTTCTTGGCTTTGTCAGTCAGGTTTCCGAAGGATGCAGTTGCGATTACACCTTCGTCATTGGAGAGAGTGAACTCCGGAACCTCAAGATCATAACATTCTTTGGAAAAACCGTTGTAGATATTGCACACCGCTACAAGAGTATCCCCCTTATAGGAGATATCTGTCGGGGTAATGGTGATGGTATCGTCCTTATAGGTGACATTGTTTGGCTTGGAAAAATGCGACACCTTCACACGGGATGTCTCCGTCTGTGGAGTGGAAGACTGAGCCGGTTTGCTCGTCTGAGGAGTGGAAGACTGAGCCGGTTTGCTCGTCTGAGGAGTGGAGGACTGAGTCGGTTTGCTCGTCTGGGGAGTGGAGGACTGAGCCGGTTTGCTCGTCTGAGGAGTGGAGGATTGGGTCGGTTTGCTTGTCTGAGGAGCGGAGGACTGGGTCGGTTTGC
>ONEU01000050.1 GCA_900316925.1 uncultured Eubacteriales bacterium | reverse complement strand
GGGAAAACCTTTTTCTGGCGAAAAAAAGGTTTTCCCCGGACCCCTTTCCAAAATTCGCTGCGGAATAAGCCTTGCAGGAATTGGTAAACACTCACTTATCATTCTTGACAAAGATTTGCAGGGACTTTCAGGCAAGGTTTTTCAAATTTGATTTCCGTGTCCTTCCCCGGAAACTGAGCTGTTATAGTTTTATTATACCATAATTTTCCCCCCAAAAACACAGGATGGGTACCAAAGCAGAAACTTTTGTGCAGGTTTGACGTATTTTTAATGAGATAGTTGAAGAAAATATAGTGGTGTGATATAATAGTATGAAAAACAGGTATTTCCTGACAGAAAGGAGGGGGCATCCGGCACCCCTGGCGCCGGATCAGACGACATGAAAATCCTATTATCATCCGATTCCTACAAGCACCAGATCAACGGTATTGCCAATGCCACCATCCTCCTGACAAATGAACTGCGGAAACGGGGCCATGAAGTCAGAGTAATCTCCCTGTCCGATACCCACCGGTCCTATAGGGACGGCGACGACTATTATCTTGCTTCTGTCAGCTCCCTGGTCTATCCCGACCTGCGCATCAGTCTGCATATCAACGATTCTCTCATCCGGGAGCTGATCGAGTGGAAGCCTGATATCGTCCACATCCAGACAGAATTTTCCGCCAGACTCCTGGCACTGGCTGTGGTCAGGGAAACAGGCGCTCCCGTTGTTATGACCTACAACACCGACTATGAACAGTTTGTCGCTCCCTATTTTTTCAGTAAAAAGCTGCTCAATCGGATGTCCTCCTCCTTTTTCCGCAAGATGTACCGTGACACCGGCAATCTCATTGCCCCCTCGGAAAAGGCAAAGGAGAATCTCCGTAAATACGGCCTGAAACAGCGCATTGCCGTGATTCCTAACGGCATTGTCCTTCCGCAGACAAGGATCACGCCGCAAAAAAAGAACCAGCTCTTCAAAAAACTGGGCATCCCGAATAACGGAAAACTCCTGGTGAATGTGTCACGCATCAGTCAGGAGAAGAATATTGACGAGCTGATCGGCTATATGCCCGGACTTCTCAAGCTCGATCCCGACATCCACCTACTGGTGGTGGGAGACGGGCCTCATCTGAGAAAGCTCCAGAAGCAGGTGAGCCGTCTCCGTCTGAAAAATCATGTCACCTTCACAGGCGCCGTCCCGCGGAGCAAGGTGGATACCTATTATCAGCTGGGCAGCATATTTGTGTGCGCCTCTACCTTCGAGACACAGGGACTTACCTATGTGGAAGCACTGTCAAACGGTTTGCCGCTGATCTGCCGCCGCGACAAGTGTCTGGAGGGCGTAATCGAAGAGGGGAAGAACGGCTTCTCCTACACCACCGGCGAGGAATACCGCCGGGAAGTGATCGGCGTCCTGCACAATAAAAAGCTCCGCCGGGAGATGGCACAGGCTTCGTTACAGAAATCGCCGGCGTTCAGCA
The DNA here is from genome assembly GCA_900316925.1 of uncultured Eubacteriales bacterium. GTDB lineage: Bacteria > Bacillota > Clostridia > Oscillospirales > Acutalibacteraceae > UBA1213. The sequence continues at coordinate 768 of ONEU01000050.1, read as the reverse complement.
AACAGACGTTTGTTGATAGCATAGAGGCACTCTACTCTGAGATCACCCACCACCAGATGTCACAGCAGGAATAGGAGGAGATATCATGAATGCATTGAAACAGGTTCTGTCGTCACTGATCGTGCTGCTGTTCCTTGCTGCCGGGGCTTCCTGTCAGCCGCAGCCCGCTGCTCCCGCCGCATCTTCATCTGTGTCATCCGGCACCCCACAGTCCTCTGTTGCGGCTTCCTCTTCTGCGGCACCCTCTGCACCGGATTCCTCCGCACAGGAGCCGCCTCTGGAAAACTGGCAGAAGCTGGAGGGGGTGAAGACGGTGCCGTCATCCCAGGCAGGACTGGATTACTATGTGAAGGATTATCTGCACAACCGTGATGTGGAACGTATCCAGCTCCATGCCGTGAAGCTCTATGCCGAAGGACATGAGGATGAATTTGCGCTGATGACAAATCCCATTGCCCTGCGGATCGACGGGGTGAACGTGATCTTCTATACCGACGATCAGGAGCAGGTATGGGACACCAACGGCGTGGAATACGGCAATCTAGAGAGCCTGCAGGCCTCGGAATGAGCCGCAGCCTTCCTGTCGTCCGAAAAAAATGACGCCTCTCCGAAAAAAATTGCAAAAAACACTTGACTTCTGTCAAAGCGTGTGGTATACTTGTCAAGTAATCAGGAATGATTCAGTTGGTGTTGATGACGTTGAGGGTCCACCCGTTCCCATACCGAACACGGAAGTTAAGCTCAATAGTGCCGAAAATACTTGATTGG
>ONEU01000138.1 GCA_900316925.1 uncultured Eubacteriales bacterium | reverse complement strand
TGTTAGCGACACAGCAGTTTCGCCTTAAACGAACAGAGTGAGCGCAAGCGAACGACAGCGTGACTACACAGCGGCGGGGCGCCGCAGGAGCTTGACAGAGAAGGGGGAGTATGATACAATGGGGAGGAAAGTGGGGAGTCTGTAGAAAGGCTGAGAGGAAGGTGTGCCCTTCGACCCGTAACCTGATTTGGATAATGCCAACGTAGGGAAATAGTTGACAGAAAAGGAAGCTCCGGATCGGGGAGCTTCCTATTTTTTTATGGCAGGAGGAAAGAAAATGGTCATCATTAACGGAACAGAGACCGATGCCGCCGGTAAAACGGCGGAGGAGTATCTCTCACAGACAAACTATAACCGCAGCCGCATTGCACTGGAGATTAACGGCGAGATCGTCCCCAAATCCCAGTACGGCAGCACGGTGTTCAAGGACGGCGATACCGTCGAGATCGTGGGCTTTGTAGGAGGGGGCTGATGTGATTCTGAACGAACAGCAGGCAAAACGCTATGCCCGGCATTTTGCATTGAAGGAGATCGGCGTGAAAGGTCAGAAAAAGCTCCTCGCTTCCAGCGTTCTGGTCATCGGCGCCGGCGGACTGGGATCCCCGGCAATCCTGTATCTGGCGGCGGCCGGTGTGGGAACCATCGGTATCGTTGATTTCGATACCGTAGACTGCTCCAATCTCCAACGGCAGATCATCCATCAAACGGATGCAGTCGGTACGCCAAAAACCGCCTCCGCCGGAAATGCCGTCAGGGCGCTGAATCCGGATGTGACGACCAGACTGTACGACTGTGCCCTGACACCGGACAATATCCTGGAGGTCATCGCAGACTACGACTTTATCCTTGACTGCACGGACCGCTTTGAAACCAAATTTCTCATCAATGACGCCTGTGTTCTGGCAGGGAAACCCTATTCTCATGCCGGTGTGGTGCGCTTTGAGGGACAGGCAATGACATACGTCCCCGGAAAAGGACCTTGCCTGCGCTGTCTGATGGGTGAGGTTCCCCACGATGCCGCCACCTGTCAGAGCGTGGGGGTTTTAGGAGCAGCCGTCGGCGTATTGGGCAGTATTCAGGCAATGGAGGCCGTGAAATACCTGACCGGTAACGGCGACCTACTCTGCGGCAGGGTCTTCTCCTTTGACGGACTCTCCATGAATGTGCGTGTCCACCGGATGCCCGGAGCCGATCCCGGCTGTGCCGTATGCGGAAAAGCTCCGTCAATCCGCTCCCTTGCCGATCACCGGGAGGAGTATCGGATACAGTCTTGCACGACAGGCGGTGTCAATACATGATCGAGAAAATACCTATCACGGACTATACTCCGCAGGACAATGATCTGCTGATCGACCTGCGGGATAAAGCCGTTGCGGCATTCGGCAGTCTGCCGGGAGCCGTGAATATTCCCATGGAAGAGATCGGGCAGCTCTATGCTCTTCCGCAGGAAAAACGCATTGTCCTCTTCTGTCAGCAGGGGGATTACAGCGCAGAAATTGCCGAACTGCTGTCGGATAACGGCTATCAGGTAGCCGATCTCACAGGCGGTTACCGAAAGTGGCTGGTCGGGCACTTCGGCTGATCCATTCTATCCCGGCCGGAAGCTCTCCGGGGACTGCTTTGCTGTCGCCGCCGGACGCTTCCAAGTATGATGAAAAGAGTGATTGATATGAAACAAGACGATAAACTGGTTCTGGGAGGAAAGGAGTTCACCTCCCGATTCATTTTGGGCTCCGGAAAGTATTCTCTCTCCCTGATTGAAGCCGCCGTGCGTGATGCCGGCGCCGAGATCATCACATTGGCCGTCCGCAGAGCCAACACCAAGGAACATGAAAATATCCTGGATTACATTCCGGAAGGGATCACCCTGCTGCCGAATACATCCGGCGCCAGAAACGCCGACGAGGCAGTACGCATTGCCCGGCTGGCAAGAGAACTGGGCTGCGGTGATTTTGTCAAGGTGGAGATCATGCGTGACAGCAAGTATCTGCTTCCCGACAACAACGAGACCGTCAAGGCTACCGAGATTCTCGCCAAAGAGGGCTTCGTGGTACTTCCCTATATGTATCCCGACCTGTATGCCGCCAGGGACCTGGTAAACGCCGGTGCCAGTGCCGTGATGCCGCTGGCCTCCCCCATCGGCTCCAATAAGGGACTGGCAACAAAAGAGTTCATCCAGATCCTCATTGACGAGATCGAGCTGCCCATCATTGTGGACGCCGGTATCGGCAGACCGTCACAGGCGTGTGAGGCAATGGAGATGGGTGCATCTGCGATCATGGCCAACACCGCTCTCGCCACCGCCGGTGACCTGCAGCTCATGGCAGGTGCCTTCAAATCCGCTATCGAAGCAGGCAGAAAGGCCTATCTTGCCAAGCCCGGCCGTGTCCTGACAAGAGGTGCCTCCGCTTCCGATCCGCTGACAGGGTTCCTGAGAAACTGAGGTGCGGGCAATGGAAAACAGTTTTTTTGTTGACAGCGAGAAGCTCTCTCCTGCCGCTCTGGAAAAGAAGCACCGTCTGGAAAATGACCCGTCCTCCCGTACCAACCACATGGAGTATATGGAGGGAATGGAGGTCATCCAGTCGGATATCTGTGAGAAGGTCATGTCACAGGTAAAGGCCTATGATTACAGCCAATATACCGCCCGTGACGTTCTCGCCGCACTCGAACACGAGACCTGCAGCATAGAGGATTTCAAGGCGCTGCTGTCCCCTGCCGCCGAACCGTTTCTTGAGCGCATGGCACAGCGGGCAAGGATTGAGACCGGCAAGCACTTCGGCAATACCGTCTATCTGTTCACACCGCTGTATATTGCAAATTACTGCGAGAATTACTGCGTCTACTGCGGCTTCAACTGCTACAACGATATCCGCAGGATGAAGCTGAGCATGGAGCAGATTGACAAAGAAATGAAAATCATCGCAGATTCCGGCATGGAGGAGATTCTCATCCTCACCGGTGAAAGCCGCGGCAAGAGCAGCGTGGAATACATCGGAGAAGCCTGCAAGCTCGCCCGCAAATATTTCCGCATGGTCGGTCTGGAAATTTACCCTGTCAATACCGACGAGTACCGGTATCTCCACGAATGCGGAGCCGACTATGTCACGGTCTTCCAGGAGACCTATAACACGGATAAATACGAAACACTTCACCTGATGGGACACAAGCGTGTGTGGCCCTACCGCTTTGACGCCCAGGAACGTGCTCTGATGGGCGGTATGCGCGGTGTGGCGTTCTCTGCGCTGCTGGGACTGTCCGATTTCCGCAAGGATGCACTCGCCAGTGCGCTTCATGTGTATTTTCTGCAGAGAAAATATCCCCATGCGGAAATGTCGCTGTCCTGTCCCCGCCTGAGACCCATCATCAATAATGATAAGATCAACCCGCTGGATGTCCACGAGACGCAGCTCTGTCAAGTACTCTGCGCCTACCGTATTTTTCTGCCGTTTGTCGGCATCACCGTTTCGTCACGAGAGAGCGAGAGCTTCCGCAACGGCATCGTGAAGATCGCCGCCACGAAGATCTCCGCAGGCGTGTCCACCGGCATCGGCGACCACGAGAGCAAATACAGCGGAAAGGAGTCGGACAGCGCCGAGGGTGACGAACAGTTTGAGATCAGCGACGCCAGAAGCTTTGACAGGATGTACAAGGATATGTCGGAGGAAGGTCTCCAGCCGGTGCTGAACGATTATCTCTATGTGTAAGATCGTCTGCATCACCAACCGAAAGCTGTGTCCGGAGGATTTCCTGTCGCAGATCGCAGCGGTAGCCGCGGCACAGCCTGACGCCGTTGTTCTGAGGGAGAAGGACCTCAACGAGAGGGATTACACCGACCTTGCCCGGCAGGTGCAGGCAGTCTGTCAACGGACCGGTACGGCGCTGACCATCCACACCTCTGTACGGACAGCGTTGGCACTCGGTATCCGACGGATCCATCTGCCCTTGGCGGTATTCCGTCAGATGAACCGGGAGGAACAGGCGTTCTTCTCTATGATCGGCGTCTCCTGCCACAGCACGGAGGATGCCGCGGAAGCCGAACAACGGGGTGCCTCCTATATCACCGCCGGTCATATCTTCGAGACCGACTGCAAGGCAGGACTGCCCGGCAGAGGACTTGCTTTCCTGAAGGATGTCTGCTCTGCCGTGCACATTCCGGTATATGCCATCGGCGGTATCTCCGTCAGGAACGCCGGCCAGGTCATTTCAGCCGGTGCCGACGGCGTGTGCCTGATGAGCAGTCTGATGAAAAGCAGCCATCCGGCTGACGATCTGTCAAAGCTGAGGGAGGTGATGAATCACCATGGATAAACAAAGCCTGTTTCTGTATGCCATCACCGACAGCGGCTGCATCGGAGAACGGGATTTCGACCGGGAGATTGAAAATGCCCTGCAGGGCGGCGTCACGATCCTCCAGCTCCGTGAAAAGGGGCTGACCACCCAGGAACTGACGGAAAAGGCCATCCGGCTGAAGGGGATTTGTGAGAAATTCCATGTGCCGCTCATTGTCAACGACGATGTAGAGGCCGCCCTCCGAAGCGGTGCCGACGGCGTTCATGTGGGAGCGGAAGATATGTCTGTCGCCAGGATCCGTGAGCTTGCGGGCAAGGATTTTATCATCGGCGCTACTGCCAAAACCCTGGAACAGGCCCGTAACGCCCAGGAACAGGGAGCGGATTATCTCGGCTGCGGCGCCCTGTTCACCTCTCCCACCAAAAAGGATGCCAGACCGATGACACCGAAGGTACTGCAAACAATCACCGCCTCCGTGGACATCCCGGTGGTTGCCATCGGAGGACTGACCTTCGACAACATCGGTATTCTGAAAAACAGCGGCGTATCAGGAGCGGCTGTCGTATCCGCTGTCTTCGCAGAGGACGACGTGAAAGCCGCTGCCGCCAGACTTAAAGAGCGTCTCAGAGACGTTCTTTCCTGATACCCCATCAGCGGCAGATCGGGGACACCACTTTCTGTCGCTTTATAAAAATAATGCGTGTAAAGAGGAGTCATCACATGAAAACAGCATTATCAATCGCAGGAAGCGATTCCTGCGGAGGCGCCGGTATTCAAGCAGATATCAAGACGATCACCCTCAACGGTGTCTATGCCATGAGTGCCGTCACAGCACTGACAGCACAGAACACCACCGGGGTGCGTGCCGTATACGAGGTTTCGCCGGAATTCTTGGGGCACCAGATCGATGCGGTTTTTGAGGATATCCGCCCCGATGCCGTCAAGATCGGGATGGTATCGTCAACGGCCCTGATCGAAGTCATCGCCGAACGACTGACCTTTTATCAGGCAGCGAATATCGTGGTAGACCCCGTCATGGTAGCCACCAGCGGGGCAAGACTGATCGCAGAAGATGCGGTACAGGCGCTGAAAGAAAAACTGCTGCCCCTGGCGGCAGTTATCACTCCCAATATCCCCGAAGCCGGGGTGCTTTCCGGACAGGAAATCACCGATCGGGACAGCATGACACTTGCCGCAGAAACCATTTGCCGCCGATACGGTGTCGCCGTACTGGTCAAGGGCGGCCACTGCATCAGCGACGCTACGGATATTCTCTGCCGTGACGGAAATATCACCCCCTTTGAAGGGGAGCGTATCGACAATCCCAATACCCACGGAACCGGCTGCACCCTCTCTTCCGCCATTGCTGCCAATCTTGCCAAGGGCTATCCCATAGAGGAAGCGGTCAGAAGAGCGAAAGCGTATATCTCCGGCGCTCTGGCAGCCATGCTCGACCTGGGCAAGGGCTCCGGTCCGATGGATCACGGATTCGATTATCACGGTCAGTTCAAAAACGAATTTGCTTGAAAGGAACAATCACACATGAGAAACTACAAAACACAGATGGAAGCCGCCAAAAAAGGCATTATCACCCCTGAAATGAAAATCGTTGCCGAGAAGGAGTACACCACCCCCGAGAAGGTCATGGAGTCCGTCGCCAAGGGCGAGGTGGCTATCCCCTGCAACATCAACCATAAGTCGATCTCTCCGGAGGGCATCGGCGCCGGCATGAGAACGAAGATCAATGTCAACCTGGGTATTTCCGGTGACTTCAAGGATTACGGCGTTGAAATGCAGAAGGTGGACATGGCGCTGAAATTCGGCGCAGAGGCTATCATGGACCTGAGCAACTACGGCAAGACCAATACCTTCCGCCAGGCACTGATCGAAAAATCCCCTGCCATGATCGGCACCGTTCCCATGTATGACGCCATCGGCTATCTGGAGAAGGATCTGCTGGAGATCACCGCAGAGGATTTCCTCAAGGTTGTCCGTGCCCATGCCGAAGAGGGCGTTGACTTTATGACGATCCATGCCGGTATCAACCGCCGTGCCGTGGAAGCCTTTATGCGTGACAAGCGGAAGATGAATATCGTCTCCCGGGGCGGCTCCCTGCTGTTTGCCTGGATGATGATGACCGGAAACGAGAACCCCTTCTATGAGTATTATGACAAGGTACTGGACATCCTTGAGGAATTTGATGTCACCATCAGCCTGGGAGATGCCCTGCGCCCCGGTTGTATCGACGACGCCACCGATGCCGGACAGATTTCCGAGCTGATCGAGCTGGGCGCCCTCACCGAGAGAGCCTGGAGCAGAAATGTACAGGTCATGGTGGAGGGTCCCGGACACATGGCCATGAACGAGATTGCCGCCAACATGAAGCTGCAGAAGCGTCTCTGCCACAATGCACCGTTCTATGTTCTCGGTCCGCTGGTGACCGATATCTTCCCCGGCTATGACCACATCACCTCTGCCATCGGCGGAGCCATTGCTGCCGCCAGCGGTGCCGACTTCCTGTGCTATGTCACTCCCGCCGAGCACCTGAGACTGCCTGATCTGAACGACGTGAAGGAGGGCATCATTGCAAGCCGGATTGCTGCTCATGCCGCTGATATTGCCAAGGGTGTGCCCCACGCCAGAGACAAGGACAATGAAATGGCAGAAGCACGCCATAAGGTTGACTGGGAAGAGATGTTCAAGGTCGCTGTTGATCCCGAAAAGGCAAGAGATTATTTCGAGAGCACACCTCCCGCCGACAGACATACCTGTTCCATGTGCGGAAAGATGTGCGCTGTCAGGACCACCAATATGATCCTGGAAGGAAAGACCGTCGAATTCTGCACCGAAAAATAATCACCCAGATCAAAACACTCTCCTGTTATCCCGCAGGAGAGTGCTGTTGATTCTGTGCAAGAATATTTCATCGTGCTTTTCGCCCCGCCCCGAAAACTGTCGGCAGAATGTCCGTGAACCCATTCCGGAAAAATCAGGCACGAATATTACACAGGAAACTATTTGAAAATCCGGATATTCTTTCTTACAGGATACCACATTCACACGGAACCGTCCGGTTTGTAACAGGAGAGGCTATTGTTTTAAAAAAAGGAAAATCGTCTTTTCTGACAACTGATCCGGTCAGAAAAGACGATTTTCAAAAATGGAGATGAACAAACCCCCTTGTTTTTATTGGATGCTCCTTACCGGATATCGCGTCCGTGAAGAAGCAGGAGGATGTGAGCCAGGTTCCTTCCCCTGGAAGGACATCACTCTGTATAGGAATGAGCGGTTACATAGGTATCACCCGTCTGCTGCAGGGTAACGGTCATATCGCTGTTGACGGTAGCACGGATCGGAGTGTTGTTCCACCTGCCGTCAGCTCTCTGGGTCTTCAGCACGGCATTGGTAGTGCCGGGCTTCACAGCGGTAAACCTGAAATTGCAAAGGCTCTGGTTATCATCGAAGTCGCAGGATACTTTGACGTTCAGGCTGTCAATATAATATGTCCAGTCTGTGCCCTGCAGCGTGTAGCTTGCGGTACCTGCCTGTGCGGCGGGAGCCTGCTGCTCGGTTGTCTTCTGTGAAGAAGAAGAGGTGGTGCTTGCAGCCGGCTTGGAATAGGACTTTTCGGTGAGATAAGTATTGCCTGTCTGTACGATGTTCATCCGCAGATCGCTGTCTACGATAATGCGTACCGGTGTATTGGCCCAATTACCGCCCTCAAGCTGGGTTTTCAGCACCACATTGGTCTGGCCGGGCTTCACAGCGGTAAACTTGAACTTGCAGAGGCTGCGGTTATAATCGAAGTCGCAGGACACCTTGACGTTCAGGCTGTCTGCATAATAGTTCCAGTCCTCACCTTCCATCGGGAGCACGAAGGTGCTGCCGGATGTCTTTTCGATGATAACGGCGGAATCCAAAGTAACGGAAGCGCTCACATTATGAGCGGAATAAGCGTTTGCAATGCACACGGCGGATACGGCGGAAGCGGCGGATACAGCACATACGGCTGCAAGGATGGTGGCGAATACCTTTTTACTGATTGTCTTTTTCATAATGATTCTCTCCTTCATTTTATACTGCTTGATTTCAGCAGGCTTTGTTTTTTTGTTTTTGTATCTCTGTTGTGTCTATATGATAGCACAGTAAGAGGGAGCTCTCAATATTCAAAACACCCCCGATCTGTCGCCTAAACGACAAGTCAGAGGCAGTCTGTCAACTAAGCAACAGATTATCCGAAATTGTAAACGAATGGCAACGACTAACCTTCCATGAGCCTGTTTCACCCTCGTCTACAACTGCAATCAGCAGGCACGGGTACTGAAAGCTGAGTGATGGTGGCAGAACAATCACAGCCCTGCTGTACCGTGCCGGATGCCGGTCTGCCAGGGCGCTATCCACAGGGGATGTGTGCATCATTGTTTATATTTTGAAACTATACGAGGTGTATCGACATGAAATTTCAGAACCTCCGGATCATTCACCGCGGAAAATTTCTTACCCGGTACGATCTCTGCTATGAAACAGAAAACGGCAGAAGCAAACAGTATGAGATCATCAGCCGTAATCCGTCGATCAACAGCTTTGAAGAGCTGCACAGCGGCAGCGCCGATGCGGTTGTTATGATTATCCACGACGAGACCGGCGAGAAGCTCCTGCTTAACCGCGAATACCGCATGGCCGTGGGCGAGTGGGTCTATAACTTTCCGGCAGGGCTGATCGACAAAGGCGAAATCTGTTCCGAGGCTGCTGTCCGCGAACTGCGGGAGGAAACAGGCCTCCGCCTGGAACGCATCAGCGAGATCTGGAAGGAAAGCTATTCGGCTGTGGGCTTCTCCAATGAAAAAACGGTCGTGGTGACCGGAGTGGCATCCGGCGAGATCCGTCCGAGCGACTCCGACATGGAGGAAATACAGGCCCGCTGGTTCACACGCGCCGAGCTTTCCACGCTGCTGCAAAACGAAATGTTTGCTTCCCGTACACAGGCCTATTGTGCGATCTGGTGCCGGAAATGAGCGGCAGCGTAACGTTTCCGGACAATAAAACGGCTTTTCTTTTACCGTTTCCCGTAAAAGAAAAGCCGTTACTTTTTTCACAGTTTTGATCTATCGTGCGGAGCTATGATTTCCACGGACGCTTTTTCTCTGTCCAACCCTTTTGCTTCCAGTACCGAACATCCTTTTCGTTCCAGCCGTTTTTCTGCAGCAGGTGCATGATAAAGAACATTCCTTTCGTCTTCATCCCCGGCTTCACACGTCCCTGTCTCTTGATGATCTTCCCGGCAAGGGCATCCGTGGTTTTCTCTATAGCCGCTTTCTTTTTTTCGCTGACACCGTTCCAGTCAGTAGCTGCAATCGCCATTCCAAAACGGTAAGTCCTCGCAACGCCCCAGTTGAACAGGCTGTCCTCCATATCCTTGATTGTTGATTTCATACCGGCGCCGGCAGCCGTGCTGATGCACACCCCCTGTTTCCGGAACATCCCTTCCTCGGGACGGTGTGCCATCCAACGGTAACCATAGTGGTCAAGCAGCGCCTTCATCGCACCGGTGGCATGAAACACATACACCGGACTTGCCAGAATGATCACGTCCGCACGATCCAGCGCATTGGTGATCGGCGTGAGCTTCTGATAATGGGGGCACTTATTCTCATCCTCCGTGAAACACTGTGTACAGCCCAGGCAAAATTCACCGAAATCCTTCGGCAAAAAAAATTCGGTCGTCTCTCCCCCGATCTTCTTCGCAAGACGGTGGGCAATATGATAGGTTGAACCCTTGTGATTCTGACCGGAAATAATCACTGTCTTCATCTCTTTATCCTCCTGCAATATCAATGCATAATCCGGACTTCTGCGGATATCGGACTGTCTATTTGCTGACAAGCTCCGTAAAAATAGCGTCCCTGTCATAATCCCCCCGCGGCAGTCCCGGAATCTCCTTGAACGCCTTGCAGATCGACAGACTCACCTCTGTAAACACCGCGCTGATCTCTTCGTCAGTATAGGGACAATCGTCCGTCACGATCAGGGTCGCAAAGCTGAAGGCCACGAGCCACAAATCACGGAAATATCTGTCGGCAGTCCCGGCATCCATACGGTAGATGCGCATGACGGATTCACGCACCAGATCCTGCGAGAGTCGCAATGCTTTCATCGCTCCGCCTCCCGCACCCTCCGGCTTTGTGAGAAACACCAGCTTAAACAGCGCCGGTTCTTCCCTGGCAAAGCGGATATACTCCTGTCCGACACCGAGATTCGGGATAGAACCTGCCAATCCGCGCTCCAGATACTCCCGATACAGATTTCCGGCATAAGCGTAGACCTCCCCCCGGAGCTGCTCCATCGTATCAAAATAGGTAAAGATCGGCCGGGTAGACACCCCCAGCCGGGCAGCCACCTCTCTGGCAGTCAGGGCATCGATCCCTTTTTCCCGTGTGACAGCCACGGCAGCATTGACGATCTCTTCTTTTTGAAATTTCACCTTCGGCGGCATCCTGTCTATTCCTCCCAACATTTCCTGTATGTTATGTAACATCTGTTATCTATTCCTTATTATATCTCCCACCTCCCCTTTTGTCAATACACAGCAGCGACTTCGCACGGAAATCAATTTTGACCTGCCACTTCCCGGAGAAAACCTTTTTCTGGCGAAAAAATGGTTTTCCCCGAACCCCTTTCCAAAATTCGCTGAGGGATAAACCCTGCAGCAATCGATAAACACTAACTTTTCATCATTGTTGACCA
>ONEU01000158.1 GCA_900316925.1 uncultured Eubacteriales bacterium | reverse complement strand
TCGGCGCAAGCCGCCGTGCCGGATGTTAGCGACATAGAAGTTTCGCATTAAACGTACAGAGTGAGCGTAAGCGAACGACAGCGTGACTACACAGCGGCGGGGCGCCGCGCCGCTACCAGAGGAGTTTAGAGGGGTCGTTGGAGCAGTAGAAGGAGGCGGCACAACCGGTGCAGGAGAAGAGGATGCCGCTGATGAGGAGAGCCGGTACACAGAGGACGATCGCAGCAATGCAGGGACCGCCCATGGAAAAGCCGCACCGGGAATTCATGGAGCCGCCGACAATGCCCAGAATCAGTCCGACAGCCGCCAGTAACGCTGCAATGATGTTCATAATGAATCCGACAAGGTATAGCCAGCTGAATACCAGCGCTAAAGAGGATACGACTACACTCAGCATTGCACAAATGACTCCCACAATGCCAAGCTTGCTGCCCGGACCTTTGCCGGGACTCTTCTGCTTTCCCGGTACAGTGTCCCATACTGCATCCGGCGTTACGGTCTCATAGGGCGTGTTCGTTTGCTGGGAGTCTCCGTATTCCGGCGTGTTTCCGTTGCTCAGATCATATACCGGGTTCACATTCGGGTTGACACCGCCCTGCGGTCGGTTGTTGTAGGGGTCTCTCTGATTGTTCATGTTACCTCTCCTATTCAAAATCCTTCATAATGTCGGTTACAATCTCGTCGGTGTGCATACTTCTTGAACCCTTTACAAGAATCGCACAATCCTTCTCTATTACCGTCCGGAGATACTGGTATGCTTCACTGTTGCTCTCGTAGCTGCTGACCCTCCGGCAGCCGTTCTCTTCCGCACCTTTCGCTGTGTACTTTGAATAATTGCCTACCGTGATTAGCTCGTCAATGCCCTGCTCCGCCAGATACCTGCCTACATTGTAATGCTCCGTGCAGGATTCCTCTCCCAGCTCCAGCATATCCGCAAGCACCGCAATGGTCTTGCCCTGCGAAGCTTCTTTCAGAACATCCAATGATGCTTTCGTCGCTTCCGGACTCGCATTGTAGCTGTCGTCTATCAGCAGGAAGCCCTTCATCTCGTGAAGCTGCTGCCGCATGGGGGCGTTCTTGTAACCGAGGATTCCCTGCGTGATGCTCTCTTCCGTCAGTCCAAGCGTCTCTCCCACGGCAAACGCCGCCAGCGCATTCGTGATGACATGAACGCCTAACGCCAGGATGCGCACAGTCGTCCGTTTCTCGCCTCTCACACAGGTGAACGTCGTCGCAAATCCCTGCGTGGTAATGTCCTCCGGATAATAGTCATTCTCCGGCGAGAGTCCGAAGGTCACCGTCCTGAAAGCCTGCTTCTGGTGGAGCGTCCGCAGCAGCGGATCGTCTCCGTTCAGGAACAGCACACTGTTTTCGTCAAAATACTTGGTGATCCGGAACTTCTCTTTCAGGATATTCTCCTGGGTCTTCAGATTCTCAATATGCGCCTTGCCGATGTTGGTCATCACGGCAAGGTTCGGACGGGCTATGTCACAGAGCTTGTCCATCTCACCGAACTCACTCATGCCCATCTCGATCACGGCAGCTTCGTTGTGAGGCTCCAGTTCAAACATGGTCATCGGCAGTCCGATCTGACTGTTGCGGTTGCCCTGGGTCTTCATCACATCCAGTCCGCATGACAGCGCCGCTGCGATCATTTCCTTGGTACTGGTCTTCCCCACGCTGCCGGTGACACCGATCAGCGTCAGATCCATCCGCCTGCGGTAGTCCGCCGCCAGCTGCTGCAGCGCTGTGAGCGTATTGTCCACCTTGATGCAGGTATTGTCTGTCCATTCTTCGTTATCGTATTCCGTGAACGCCGCCTTCGCCCCCTTGTCAAAGCACTCCTGAATGTACCGGTGGGGGTCGGTATTTGCTCCCTTGATGGGCACAAACAGCGAGCCTCTGTGCACCTCACGGCTGTCGTACTGTACGTTGTCGATGGCCTCCGTGGAACTGCCGCTGATGAGCGTTCCGTGCGTGATCTTTACCAATTCTGCTGCTGTATATTTTCTCATTCCCTGACACCACCATTGATGATTTCTGCAATGACTTCTCTCTCGTCATAATGCGTTTTCACGCCGTTTTTATCCTGATAGTCCTCGTGTCCCTTGCCCGCCAGCACAATGATGTCACCCTCCTGTGCATTCTCGATGCAGTAGCGGATAGCGTCCGTGCGGTCGGGGATGACCACATATTTCCCGTCGGTGCGGTGGATCCCCGTCTTGATATCCTCGATGATATCCATCACATCCTCAAAGCGGGAGTTATCCTCCGTGATCACCGAGAGATCGGAGAGCTTGCCGGAGATTTCGCCCATCTCATACCGTCTGTCACGGGGACGGTTGCCGCCGGCGCCAAACATCGTCACCAGCCGCTTGGGATGATATTCCCGCAGGGTCTCCAGGATATTCTCCATACTCACGGCATTGTGGGCATAGTCGATCAGCAGGGTGAAATGTCCGGGGATCTTCACCGGCTCCACTCTTCCCTTGACCTTGACCTCATTGAGGCCGTCAAAGATATTCTGTTCGCTGACGCCGAAGTGCAGACACACGGCAATGGCTGCCAGCGCATTGTAGACGTTGAATTTTCCCGGGATTGCCACATCCACCGACATATTCAGCCTGCCGCTCACATCAAAGCGCACGCCGAGATATCCCGGCCGGGAGATGAGCTGTTCATTGGCAGCCCGCAGCTCTGCCTGCTCTGAGAAGCCGAAGGTCTCTGCCCGGCAGGTCTTCTGTTCCATCATATACGGCGCCTTGGGATCGTCGATATTGAACAGTCCCGTCATGCACTGCCGGAACAGCATTGCCTTACAGGCGGCATATTCCTCCATATCCTGATGCTCCACCCCGCCGATATGGTCATGGGAGAAGTTCGTAAACAGGCCATAGTCAAAGAAGAAGCCGTCGGTGCGGTGCCATTTCAGTCCCAGTGAAGAAGCCTCCATCACCACGCACTTACAGCCCTCATCCAGCATCATCCGCATAGCCTTTTGTATCTCATAGGATTCCGGCGTGGTATTGGCGGTCTTGATGAGCCTGTCGCCGATCTGGATGCCCAAAGTCCCGATCACACCGGTCTTGATGCCGCCCTTTTCCAGGATGGAGCGTATCATACAGGCGGTTGTCGTCTTTCCCTTGGTGCCGGTCACGCCGATGGTCTTCAGCGTATCCGCCGGATTGCCGAAAAACTCCGCGCTCACAAAAGCCAGCGCCTTCCGGGTATTCTCGGTTCTGATGATCGTCACGCCCTGCACGTCCACATCCTCACTCACGATCAATGCGGCAGCTCCGGCTTCTGCTGCTGCCCTGGCGTATTCATGTCCGTTGGTATTCGCGCCCACCAGGCACACAAACACACAGTCCTGACAGACCTTGCGGGAATCGTAGATCACATCCGTGATCTCCCGGTCGGTACTGCCGCTCACCACGGTATAATTCAATCTGGTCAACAGTTGTTCCAGCTTCATCTTTCTAACCCCCTATATGATATCCGCTCTTTCCTCACGGCTGATCTTTCATCATTATTCCATTTTACCACATTTTATACCCACTTGCAAGCAGCAACCCTGTTTGTTCACGGAAATCTATTTTGACCTGCCAGTTACCCAGAGAAAACCTTTTTCTGGCGAAAAAAAGGTTTTCCCCGGACCCCTTTCCAAAATTCGCTGCGGAATAAGCCTTGCAGCAATCGGTAAAC
>ONEU01000102.1 GCA_900316925.1 uncultured Eubacteriales bacterium | reverse complement strand
TACCAGATCTTCCCTGACCGCTTCTGCTTCTCCGGCGAAAAGAAGGAGGGAACCTATCCCGATAAGAAGATTCAGACTGACTGGAACGTGATTCCCGACTGGCGGCCGAATGAATTCGGCATGATTACCAATTCCGATTTCTTCCAGGGTGACCTGAAGGGTATCACCATGAAGCTGCCCTATCTGAAGAGCCTGGGTGTGAACTGCATCTATCTCAACCCGATTTTTGAGGCCTATTCCAATCACCGCTACGATACCGGCAATTACGAGAAGATTGATCCGATACTGGGCAATGAAGAGGATTTCAGGGAGCTGTGCAGCGAGGCGAAGAAGCTGGATATCCATGTTATCAATGACGGCGTGTTCAGCCATACCGGCAGCGACAGCATCTACTTCAACCGTGAGAACCGCTATACCTCTCTCGGTGCCTATAATTCCAAGGAATCTCCTTATTACACCTGGTACAAGTTTATCGAGTGGCCGAACATTTACAATTCCTGGTGGGGCTTCAATACCCTACCCGAGGTGGAGGAGCTTTCCACTTCCTTTAATGAGTATATCAATGGCGAAAACGGCATTATCCGCCGATGGATCCGCAGCGGCAACAGCGGCTGGCGCCTGGATGTGGCGGATGAGCTTCCCGATGAGTTCATCGAGTATATCCGTGAGGCCGTCAAAGCGGAGGATCCCGAAGCACTGCTGCTGGGTGAGGTCTGGGAGGATGCCTCCAACAAGGAGAGCTATGGCTCCCGCAGACGCTTCCTCTACGGCAAGGAGCTCGACAGCGTAATGAACTACCCGTTCCGTGATGCGATCCTGGGGTTCCTGGACTGCGGCGACGGCAGAGATATGCTGGAGATGGTGCTCAACGTCCTGGAGAATTATCCCCGTCCCGTTATCCGTTCCCTGATGAACCTGCTGGGGACCCACGATACCGAGCGAGTCATTACTCTTCTTGCAGGTGAACGTCAGCATGGCCGTGGCCGTGAATGGCAGGCTGCCACCAGGCTTTCACCCGAACAGCGGGAATACGGTCTGCGCAGGATGAGAGTGGCAAGCGGTATTTTGTACACCCTTCCCGGCGTCCCCTGTGTATACTATGGTGATGAAGTGGGTGTTGAGGGCTATCGTGATCCCTTCAACCGTGCCACCTATCCTTGGGGCAGGGAAGACCAGGGACTTCTGGACTGGTACCGGCGTCTGGGTGCCATGAGACTTGACTGTTCCTGTCTGGTGGACGGCGAACTGATCAACTACGGCTCCACCGGCAGAACGATGGGATACATCCGTGAGGATGACAACGAAAAGCTGCTGTGCGTCTTCAATGCGGCCGATTATACCATCACGTTCCGCGTACCGGAGGAGTTCATCGGCGGTAAGGTGTATATGGACACCGAGCTGAATGATAATGAACTGATCATTCCGAGAGACGGCTGTGCCTTTGTGAAGATCAAGAAGGAGCCGAAGCCGGAGCACCCGGAGCTGCCGGAGTATCCTACAGAGATCGAGATCCCGGTGGAAACCGAGGAACACGACCTGCTGCCCGCCGAGGAAGAACATCTGCCCCCGGAGCAGGAGAATACGGATGATTATGTTCCGCACGGTGAGATGCCGATATCTGACTGATACGGTGAATCAGAAGAATACAACAGCGCGTCTGCTCTGACACCCAGAACAGACGCGCTGTTTTCTGTTATGAAGAGAGGCTGGGAGTAGGCTCTCTGTCTCTGAACAGAAGGGAAATGCACCAGATCGCCGAGAGTGCGACGAGGGTATAGATGATCCTGCTGATGATGCCGGTCTGACCGCCGCAGATCCACGCAACGAGATCAAACTGGAAGATACCCACCAGGCCCCAGTTCAATCCGCCGATGATCAGCAGTATCATGGCAATTCTGTCAAGCATCGCTCTGACCTCCTCAAGAAATACTGTACCGTGCGGAATCCGCTGCCTTCCGTACCGGCACATCCCTGTCATAATGCCGGGAACGGAAGCATTATGTGCGGGATAACTATATTGTGCACGTTTTTCTGTTCAATATACATCACCGGATATTTTCGATGAAAACCGGCAGCAAGCATGATCGCGTTTCCGGTGGACATACTATTTACAGATAGATGGTGCAGCGTTTCAGAGCGGTGCGTGCCTTGTTCAGGTGTTTGTACACGGTCGTGGGACGAACGCCGGTCATGGCGGCAATCTCACAGACCTTTTTCCGCTCAAAATAGTAAAGACGGATGCATTCCCGCTGGCGGCTGGTCAGCTCTTGCTCCACAGCACGGCGCAGCAGCTCTTTCATGCGCTTGCGGGCATCCGAAGGATTATCGTATTGTGTGAAGAACCGCTGCAGCGACTCTTCTGAAATAATCTTCTCATTGAGGATTGTTGTATTTTTCAAAACGAACCACCCTTTCTGCTTCCAAGAAGACTGGCTGTACTCAGACAGTCAAGATACATCTGATGCATGATCCGGAACCTGAACTGCAGGTCCCGCAGCTCTGACGGGTGAGCGGTGATCATCTGCTTTTTCAGGTGATCCGTCCGTTGCTTTAATAATGCGGCGCTTTCCTTGTATTCTTCTGCCCATTCCTGATATGTCATAGTACACTCCTTTTCTACACGATTTGTGTATCTGCTGATAAAAATGAAAGGCTTCCTGCTTTGCAGTGTGACAGATCGTTCCACGGCGGGGGTAATAACCGGGAGAACCGTCTCTGCTGCAAAGCAGTCTGCCGCGATGCCGGAGATGAGAAGAAAGCGCCTGTTGACGGCTGCTTTTCACATCCCCTTATCTCATAGTATAATGCATTTTCTGCAAAATGCAAGAGAAAATCGAAAATTCGTTCGATTATCCAAAAATCAGGAACGAATGTTCGTGATAATGACGAAAAATGTGACGCCCTCTTGAAATCCCACAGATTGTGTGATATGATAAGAGCAACCAACAGCCACAAGCCAGAAGAACCGGAGGTCATAGCATGAAAAGCAGAATGGGAAAAAGAATCAGAGAGCTGAGAAAAGCCAGCGGCATGACGCAGGCAGAGCTTGCAGCAAAGCTGGGAGTCTCATCGTCAGCGGTGGGGATGTACGAGCAGGGCAGACGTGAACCCGACAGTAATATCATGCGGAAGCTGTGTACGATCTTTGATGTATCCGGGGATTACCTCCTGGGACAGTGTGAACTGGAGAACCATACCGGCAGCATGGAAGTGTCGGAGGTGTTTGATGAGTTCACCAGGAAGCTCTCGCAGCAGGAGGGACTGATGTTTGACGGCGTACCGTTGAACCATGAGGACAGAATGAAGATCATCGATGCCATCAAGGTGGTGGCCGCCATCGCCCGACAGCAGCATAAGCATATACCGGGGGAGAACTGAGCGGAGGGAGCGGCCGATGAAGAAAATTGAAAAAAGGGTAAAAGCACTGGTGGAGGAATACGGCACCGCAGAACCTTTGGAGCTGTGTGAAGAGATGGGGATCACCATCGTGGAGCACGAGCTGCCGTCCTGTGTGAACGGGTTCACGGTGAGAATGAATGAGATGCCGTTTATTGTGCTGAACGATGCACTGAATGATGATGAAAGGCGCGTGACGATGGCGCATGAACTGGGGCATATTGTCCTGCACAGGGGGACGAACTCAATTGAACTGAGCTGCAACACCGGCTTTTGTGTGACGAAGTATGAACGGGAGGCGGATTGCTTTGCGGTGTTCCTGCTGATGCAGGCGGAGCTGACGTCCTTTGAAGGATATGAATGCCTCACAACGGAGGAAGTGTCAAAGATGGCACATATTCCGCATGACATGGTAGAACAGGCGTTTGCCGATGACTGAACGGCAGGCCGGGAAGAAAATGGGCAGGTGATGAGATGAAGCTGTTTTTAAAACGGGACAGTGTGGGTGCCGAAGACGGTTTCAGCGTGCTAACGGAGAGTGCGGGACTGAAATACAGCGTGAGTGTGTTCACGGACAAGACGCGGCAGAAAGCGCTCATACAGGACAGCAGCGGCAGCACGGTATCGGAGATTATTCACAAGAACCTGGTAGTGCAGTATTTTGCCGTGAAGTGCAGCGGCAGGTTCTATGTATTGGTGCCGTACCGGAAGGAGTGCTTTACCTTTATGATCTACGGCAGTACCTATCGTTTTGCCGGCAGTCTCGGCAGGGGACGGTTCTCGCTGTTTGATGTGGACAAAAGTCCCGTGATGACGCAGAAGAAGTGCTGGAGCAGATTCGGCGA
Organism: uncultured Eubacteriales bacterium; assembly: GCA_900316925.1. Taxonomy (GTDB): domain Bacteria; phylum Bacillota; class Clostridia; order Oscillospirales; family Acutalibacteraceae; genus UBA1213. Next base: position 5,620 of record ONEU01000102.1, on the reverse strand, counting down.
CGGCTATCAGCTGGAGATTTTCCGGGAGGATCAGGAGTTGTTTGCCCTGTCCTGTGCGGTGAGCGCGGCGATGTTTTTAGCCGCTGCCGAAAGCAGTACCGTGTTATCGGAATAGACAGGCACTGCATACAAAAACTGCGTAAAAGGCTACAATTTTGTTGTAAATCCTGGTTTATTATTGACTTTAAAACGTCAATCATGTATGATAAGGACAGGCGTCAGGCTGTTGGCGCTTGATGGAAAGAACCTTTTGACATTATTTCTGATAAAATCAGGAGGGAATGAAAATGAAAAAAACAATCATTAAAATACTTGTGACAGGACTTGCTGCCGCAATGCTTGCCACCGCAGCAGGCTGCTCGAACGGCAATAACGGAAGCGGCAGTTCCCAGGGCTCCGGAACCGTCTCACAGGGCTCGAATGTCTTCAGCGTGGCTTCCGACAGCTCCGGCAAGACTTCCGATACTTCCGACGTCCCGGCGCCTCAATCCTCAGCGCCGGTATCCTCCGAACCGAGTACGGAAGAGAGATCCGCCGAAAGCACACAGCCCAGTGAACAGCCGTCCACGGTGTCACAGGCAAGCACGGATACGCCTTCCGGTGATCTGGCAGCAAAGGTAGCCGGTGACTGGACCATCGAAGATTCCGGTATGATTATCAATATGACTCTGAATGCAGACGGAAGTGCCAAGGTCGCATCCAATGATTCTACGGGAACACTTTCCGCCTCATGGAAGATATCCGGTGAAGACATCATTGTGACGCTGCAGGGAGTAGACGAGACCTTTGTGCTCAAGGATGACAAGCTCTATGGAACAGGAGCAAAAGCCTCCATGTTCTTCAGCAGAGGAACCACACCGCTTACGGATGTCAGTGAGGATTCCGATATCGACGATAATGATGATGACGATGACGACGATGACGACGATGACGACGACGAGACTTCCCTGGAGTTTAACGGCCATGTGGACGCTCAGTATGTCGGTACATGGATGTTCGATCTGGATCTGTCCTCCTATTCCGATGAAGAGCTTTCCGCTGTTCAGGACACCTTGAAGCTCCTGCAGGATGCGAGCATCGAATTGAAGTCAGACGGAACCGTCCGGGCTGCTTACGGGACCCAGTCATCCTCCGGAAACTGGGAGTCCAGCGGAAAAACAGTCAATATCACAATTTCCGGATCGAAACAGACGTTTACTTATCAGGACGGATATCTGGTCCACTCCAGCTTCCGTATGAAAAAGAAATAAGGAGAAGGAATGATGAAACGAAACAGGAAAGTGTTGGCGGTACTGGCAGTAATGAGTGCCCTGTTGGTTCCGGCAGCCTGTACCAGTCAGAATCAGACGCAGACCTCCTCCGGCAGCAGCACAGGCGCATCCTCTGAAGGGTCTGTCGCTGCATCTTCAATGAATGAAAGCTCCGCAAAAACGGGGGAGGAGAGTGCCGCCTCCATGACGGAAAGTCAGAAGGAGCCTTCCGCTGAAAGTATCCAGTCAAGTGAACAGTCATCTGAACCGCAGCAGAGTACGGAGACATCTCAGGAACTCATTGAGAATCTTTCAGAAAAAGCCATTGGCAACTGGACATTGAGTTTAGCCGGTACGGTGATAAATCTGAACTTGAAGGATGATTTCACAGCGGTGATGACATCCAATGCGACTGCGGAAAAGGAAGGAACCTGGGAGGTTTCAGGAAACCAGGTGATTCTTCATATCAATGGCGTGGAGGAGCCGTTGGATTATAAGGATGACACTCTGTGCGGTGTGGGAGAAAAAGCCAGTGCTGTATTTGTCAGAGGGACGACGGATCTCAGTGAGGGAAGCCAGCCGTCTGATGTCAGTGGAGTTGAGGAGGCGTCGTTGGATTTTGACGGCCACATCGACCAGCAGTATGTCGGTACATGGAAATACGGTGTTATCATGTCCGCTTTTACCGAAGACGAGCAGTCTGTCCTGGCAGAGCACCAGGATGAGATCGACGGTGTCCGGTTTGAGCTGCGGGCAGACGGTACCGCAGAAACAAATCTGGGAGGCTCCCATACCGGCGTATGGGAATCCCAGGATGACAAGGTTAATATCATCTTTGACGGCAGCAAGGTAACCTTCACATGGGAGGACGGCAAACTGACAAACGCTGCGGTCAAGGGTGTTGTATTAGTGAAAGAGTAAGGAGTAATGGAGATGAAGCGTTTTTCTACCGTCATTTTTGCCACGGTTGTGACAGGCGTCCTGCTGCTTGCCGCTGCGTGCAGCGGCGGCAGCGGCGGTACGGAAGTGTCGCAGGGGTCTTTTATCAACGGCGGACTGAATACGATTTTCGGCAATAGTACCGCACAGGTTTCTCCGTCGGTATCCGTTCCGGGTGAGCAGCCCTCAACCGTCAATCCGTTTCCCTCCGTTCCTGCCAGCTCCGTTCCTGTTCCCTCCGTTCCTGCCAGCTCTGTCCCTTCGTTCTCGGTTCCCGCGTCAACCCCTTCCGTGAGTCAGCCTTCTGTCCCGTGGGATGATTCCGATGATTGGGATGAATCGGATTGGGACGATTCCAATTGGGATGATGACTCCATCGACTGGAGCGGCACCGTATCCACGGCTTCCCAGACCAGCGTAACGCCCCGCGGTACACCGAATCCCGCCTATGCCGGTACCTACCGTGTGAAGATGAGCGCCGAAATGGAGCAGGAAATAGCAAAGCTCCCTGCTGAACAGCAGTCCCAGGTCCGTCAGCTGATGTCCACCACCATGACGCTGAATACAGACGGTACGCTGTCGGCATCCCTGCCGGGACTGACATCTACCGGCAACTGGTGGGATAACGGCAACGGTACGGTGACGCTGGTTGTCAACGGCCAGGAGATGACCTATAGCTATAGTGACGGCAAGCTCTATGATCCCAGCGATATGTCCGGCTACTTCCAAAAGGATTGATGAATGTTAAAGGAGAAATCAACATGAAAAAAACAGTAAAGCTTTTGCTGACAGCTCTTGCAGCGGCTATGCTGCTGAGTGCCGCAGCCTGCTCCAACGGAGGAGGTTCCGGTACTGCGAGCACACCGGTTTCTAATCCTCTCAACGTGTCGGGACTCGGCGGTTCTTCCGTGCCCCAGACAAGTGTGGTGACACCTTCTGTCCCCCAGACAAGTGTAGTGACACCTTCTGTCCCTCAGACGAGCGTGGAAACTCCCTCTGTCCCCCAGACGAGTGTGGAAACTCCCTCTGTCCCGCAGGTTAGTGTGGTTTCCACCCCCAGCACCGTTTCTATCCCGACGACCAGCACTGTAACGACACCTCAGACCGGTTCCCAGTGTATCGGTGTTTATGGTGTAGAACTGAGCCCTGAATACGCTGCGATGTTATCTTCCCTGTCAGAGCAGGAGCAGCTGGCCGTTCAGTACCTGCTGAATTCCACCATGACGCTCAATGAGGACGGCAGCCTGATCTACGAGCTTGCCGGTCAGAAAGTGGGCGGCTCCTGGTCAGACAATAAAGACGGAACGGTGACAATTGACATCTCGGGCGGCAATAAGTCGACTTTCAATTATAGTGACGGCATGATCTTCAATCCCACCGATAATTCCACCTATTTCGTGAAAAAATAATATCCGTTCAGGCGGAGAGTATGAAACCAGACAGGCCACAGATTTGCTGAAAGGCAGTTCTGCGGCTTTGCCGGGGAAAAGATGGGTGTGGGGGAGCACATGAAGGAGATCAGGCTGTTTGTCAGCGTTTTCAAGGACAGCGCGGAGGATGCCGGTGACCTGCTGGTACCGGTTTCGGCAGGAGCGTCTCTCTACGGAGCGGGGGATCCCGTACTGGCGCAGAGAGATGACGAGGGAGAGAATATCTCCCGCCGGAATCCGCAGTACTGTGAACTGACGGTACAGTATCAGGCCTGGAAGAACCGTGCGTTTGACGTGGGCGGTCTGATGCACCAGAGGCGGTATTTCGATTTTTCCCATGTCTATCCGATCGAGGGGGGAAAGAAGCCGCCGCGGGGGCGTCCCTACCGCATTTTTGACGAACCGGATGCGGAAACACTGCGGGAACTGCACTATGACCGGGAAACGATTGCCGGCATCACGCAGCGTTACCCGGTGCTTGCCCCGCTGAGGGAGAGTCTCTACCAGACGGTAGCGGATTACTATAACAGGAACGACCGCCGGGAGTTTGATGATCTCAGTCTGCTGCTGCAGGTTATCGGCGAGTGTTTTCCAGCCTATTATTCGGCAGCGGAGAGCTACTTCCATCAGACCTATGCCTATTTCTGCAATATGATGGTCATGGAGCGGAAGCAGTTCGATACATATAGCGAATGGCTGTTTGCGGTTTTAGCGGAGTATGAACGACGCAAGCCGCAGGAATGTTTTTATCCCCGGGAGCAGGGCAAACTGGCAGAACGGCTTTTCGGGGTATATATGACCTATCTACTCAGTCAGACACAGCTTCCCTGTGCCGAGTTGAGCCGGGCGCATTTTGCAAGGGTGAACGGTGCTACCGCTCACAATCTGTCTTTCAGCCGGAAGATGTATGCATTGTGTCCGCCCGGATCCAGACGCAGGGGACTGCTGCGCAAAATAAAAAAATAAAAAAAGTAAGGATGAATGCAGATGTACGATTATCTTGTCGTCGGCGCCGGATTATTCGGAGCCATTTTTGCGTATGAGGCAAACAAAAGAGGCAAAAAGGTACTGGTGATTGATAAGAGAGATCACATTGCCGGCAATATCTACTGTGAGAAGGTAGAGGACATCAATGTCCATAAGTACGGCGCTCATATCTTTCACACCAATGACAAGGCTGTGTGGGAGTATATCAACCAGTTTGCCGAGTTCAACAATTACATCAACTCTCCCGTAGCCGTCTATAAGGACGAGCTTTATAATCTGCCCTTCAATATGAACACCTTCAGCCGTCTGTGGAACATCAAGACACCTGCCGAGGCTAAAAAGATCATTGCCGATCAGATCGCCGATCTCAACCTCACCGATCCCCAGAATCTGGAGGAGCAGGCACTGAGCCTGGTTGGACGCGACGTTTACGAGAAGCTCATCAAGGGCTATACCGAGAAGCAGTGGGGACGTTCCTGCACAGAGCTGCCGGCTTTCATCATCAAAAGACTGCCGCTGCGCTTCACCTTTGACAATAACTATTTCAATGCAAGATATCAGGGTATCCCGATGGGCGGCTATACTCCCATCATCGAGAAGATGCTCGACGGTATTGAGGTGAAGACGGGTACGGATTATTTCGAGTGGATCAAGACCAACGCCGATCAGGTGAAAAAGACGGTGTTCACCGGTCAGATCGACCAGTTCTTTGATTACAAGCTGGGTGTGCTGGAGTATCGTTCGGTACGTTTCGAGACAGAGGTTCTGGATACCGACAACTTCCAGGGCAATGCCGTGGTGAACTATACCGAGAGAAGCGTTCCCTATACCCGTATCATTGAGCATAAGCACTTTGAGTTCGGCACACAGCCCAAGACGGTCATCTCAAGGGAGTATTCCTCTGAGTGGAAGCCAGGCATAGAGCCCTACTATCCCGTAAACAACGAGAAGAACAACAAGCTCTATGAGGAGTACAAGAAGCTTGCAGACGAGACACCCGATGTTATCTTCGGC
>ONEU01000009.1 GCA_900316925.1 uncultured Eubacteriales bacterium | reverse complement strand
AGGCGTATCAGACAAAAGAACCACAGTTCTGTGAGAATTACGCGCCGAATGGCAGAAGTCCCATGCTGCTTGCAGTCGTGCCGATGAAGCTTGATAACGGAGACGTCTATGCGGTGGTAGGTCTTACGATTCCGATGATTACCATTACCTATTCTGCCGTGAATGTTTCCCTGGGCATGGTGCTGCTGTTTGCCTCCGTGATCGTCATTTTCGCAATCGTCAACCTGTTGTTCATCCGGCGGACGATCATCAGGCCTGTGAAGCTGCTGTCAAAAAGCATGAATACCTTTGTTTCCGGCGGAAACGAATACCACTACACTCCTGTCACCGAGATCCACACCCGTGATGAAATAGAGCAGATGACCGACAACTTCAACAGTATGGCGGAATCTATCATCAAAAAAACCCACGATCTTGAACAGGCGGCTATGACCCAGGAACGTATGAGAACGGAGCTTGATGTGTCAGGTACGATACGATCGGCACTCTCTGCGGAGAGCACCTATCCGGCCTTTCCGGAAAGGAAGGACTTTGAGCTTTACGCAAGTCTGAAAAATACGGTATACAACAACTGCAGCTTCTGCAATTACTATCTGACCGGCAACGACCATCTTTTCATTGTCCTGGGTGAATCTGTGGGGAAGACGCTCCCATCCATCCTGATGTCGATGCTTGCTGCCGAAAGTATCCACTGCCTTGCCGAAATGGACGTGCCCCCCTGCAGGATAGCTGCGGAAACAAACGACCAGCTCTGCAGCTTTGAACGGAACGACAGGAACATGACGGTTTGTGCGATGATTATCGAAATTGATCTGTCGGACGGCATGATGAAATACATCAATGCCGGGATGCCCCCGATGATCCTGAAGATCGCCGGAGAACCGTATCAGGCAGAGGAGGAAACGATGCAGTTCAACCTCGGCGAGATGAGAGGCGTATCCTTCACGCAGAAGACCGTACAGCTTCAGCAGGGAAATTCGCTGATTATCACCTCTCACGGTGTTTCCGAGATGCGAAACAGGGGCGGCGAGATCTTTACCGGTCAGAGACTTGTGGAGGAGGTAAACAGGCTATCCTCCACACAGTATTATCTTAACGATATTATAGGCGGACTTGAAGAAAGGCTTGAACAGTTCAGACAGGACAGAGCCATTGAGCTTGACACTACCATACTTGGATTCCGCTATTTCGGATGACAGAAAGGAGATACAATGGAAGCAGAGGATCTTTATCAATCATTTTTCCATTTTTCTGAGCAGTTCAGACCCTACAAAAACAGCGCAGAACACCTGAGAGACCTGTTTTCACTTCTTGATATGTGCTTTACAGTCATCGTCGGAGCGAAGAGCAATGAGGTAGAAGAGATCCCCAGCGACCTGCGGACGGGAACGCTGAGAGATCTTTCGGTCTCATCACGGGATGTCGGGGGACTGCTTTTGGCAGGCAGGCAGAGAAGGGAGATAGAACCTGTATCTGAGCAGGTAAAAGAGCAGCTCTACCTTGCGGTCACGCATATCCAGGAGCGCCTGCACAGAAGCATTGCAAAAGATTTTTTGCCGTCCTTTGAGATCATCCGGGCAAAATTCGAGCTGGATGATTTTGAGAGCTTCTGTATGCTCCTTGCGCTGTCGGCAGAGTATGATAGAAAATACGAGGGTATCTACACGTTCCTCCATAATAATTCCTCGGATATGTATGCAACGAAGTGGTTGGCAATCAGAATGTATGAAGCGCTCTCCGGCTCCGATGCCGGGAGTGCGGGACTTCTTTCCGGTACATCCGCGTTCATGCGGTTTCTCTGTACAAAGGAGCTGAAAAAGCGCGACCGTACCGAGACTTCGGAACGGCTGGTGCTGTCAAGACGTGTGGCAGCCTATCTGCTTGGAAAAAACAGCATCGACAGAAGTCTTCTGAGCTTTTGCACGGTTCCGGAGGAATATGCGGAGGAGGAATATCTTCCGATAAGGGACGAGGCTGCGGACAGAGCCGCTGCCGTCTATTGTATGAAGGCGTTCAAGGATAAGGGCTGCTATGTGCTGAACCTCTACGGCCCCAAGGGAATCGGAAGAGGCTATACTGCCTACAGGGCGGTTTCACAGTTCGGCATGAGGATACTCCGGATTGATCTGGATACCCTGATACGCAAGAATTATCAGGAGCTTGAAAAATATCTCGACATGATCTACTGCGAGACCATGCTGATGGGTGCGGCGCCCTGTTTTGTGATGGACGTTCCGCTGACAGAAACCTCCGACGACGGTTCACAGAGAAAAAGCCAGCTTGCCGAAAAGGTATGTGATGCGGCTGGAGCGATCTCACGGCTGTTCCGGTTCGTTTTCTGGCTCACGCCCGGAAAGGACAGCTCCTTTGACGACACCCCTGCCGAACAGCTTTCCATAGAACTTCCCATGCTTACCGCAAATGAACGTATCCGGTTCTGGAAAAAATATCTTCCGGGAGATAAGATCAATGTTTTGTCTTACTCCAACAAATATATTCTCACGCCGCGCTCCATCAAAAGAGCAGCGGCTACCGCACTTGAGATGTCCTCCGCCAAGAGGGAGCCTGTATCCGACAATATTGTGACAGAGGCGGTACGACAGCACTCCAAGAACCAGCTCGGTACCCTTGCCTCTCCCATCAACGCCGTTTTCACCTGGGATGATCTTGTGGTGGGGCAGGAGCAGAAGCGCCAGATGAAGATCATCTGTGACCAGGTCAGGTACCGCAGCGTGGTGAATGAGGACTGGGGTTTCAGAAAGAAATCGCCCTACGGCAGAGGCCTGTGCGCCCTGTTTTACGGCTCTCCCGGTACCGGAAAGACCATGGCTGTTCAGGTCATGGCCAATGAACTGGGACTGGATCTATACAGGATCGATCTTTCTCAGCTTACAAGCAAGTATATCGGCGAGACCCAGAAGAACATCAGCGCTCTTTTTGAAAAGGCAAAGAACATCAATGCGATGCTCTTCTTTGACGAGGCTGATTCCATGTTTGCCAAGCGTTCTGAGGTCAAGGATTCAAACGACCGCTACGCCAATGCGGACACGGCCTTCCTGCTGCAGAAGCTTGAAGATCACGAGGGCATCACGATACTTGCCACCAACTATGTCAATAATATTGATGACGCCTTCAAGAGAAGGATCAAGTTTATGATAAATTTTGTATTTCCGGACAAGAATGTACGGCTCAGGCTGTGGAAGACGATACTGCCCAAGAGCGCCCGGATCGACGAAGCTCTCGATTTTGAATTTTATGCGGATCGGTTTGAGCTTTCCGGCAGCAACATCAAGGAGATACTCACAAATGCGGCCTATCTTGCAGCCTCGGATGGTGCCGGCATCAGAAACAGTCACATCATTGAGGCCATCAAGCTGAATTTCCTGAAATACGGAAAAATACTGACCGCCGCAGATTTTGATTATCTCGGCAGGTAAACGGAGGGTAATAATTATGTTGGCAAAAAATGCTCCTGAATTTCTGGAGAAGCTCGGACAGCTGTTTGAAGAGAATATCAACAGCTACACCGTGGAGGAACAGGATAACGGTCCCATCCTTCTGATGAGTGCGCCGTCAACCTTTGAAGAGGGAAAGGAGATGGGTTACTCAGTGCAGATCGAGGACGGAAAGAACGGCTTCGTGCTGCTGCAGTTCCTGATGATGCCCTTTACCGAAATCCCCGAAGAAAAGCTTGACGAGGTGGGACAGGCTATCTGCTATATCGACCCGACGCTGAGCTACGGAAATTTCGTATTGCTCAGGGAAGGCAAGCTTGTACTGTACCGTCAGAGCGCCGTTATGTCGGACGATCTTGATACATTGACCGCGGCACAGTATTCCGTAAAGAGCATTTTCCTGATGGAGAGAACGGTGTTCAGTCAGGGAGAAAAGCTGTACGGACTGATCAACGGACAGGTAACACTTGATGAAATAAAAGCTGCTTCTGCAGCGCAGTGAGGTGACAGTCATGGAAAAAACGAATTTGCTTGCAATGATTGGCTCGGTGCTTGACGATGCCGGTATTCCCTATGAATACGAAGAGATAAGCGGAAGAAATGCATTGGTGCTCCGTTTCAGTGATGATGAGGATACACCCGAGGATTGCACTCTCGTACTGGATGACCTGGTGAATGAATGTACTGCCCTGAATTATTTTGTGATCGTCTCTACCGACATTGACGAAAAGACGATGGGTGAGCTTATCCAGGTGATGCCGGACTTCAACCTGATGATCCGTGTGGGCGGCTTTGGCCTGATGGTTGACGATGGAGTATTATATTTCAATTATTCCCTGCTGACAGATGACCTGGATGAAGAAAACCTGCTGAAAAGTATTATGACCAGCCTGGATATTGTAATCGGCGTATCCGATCAGGGAAAAAAGATCCTGCTGCCGCTGCTGAAGGGTGAAAAGACTGCCGAACAGCTTATGCAGGAGGATTTTCGGTTAATGGTATAGGATAATTTAATAAAACCATCTTGTATCAAAATAAATAACAGGAGGCGGAAATTATGCCACGAGTCAAAGGACCCACAACGGCTGTTCAAAAAGATGACGGCACAAAAAAGGATAAAGTTGATCTGGTCGATACTGTATTGGAACAGGTCGAGGAGGAGAATACCAATACCGATAACAATACAAATACAGATACAAATACAGATACAAATACAGATACAAATACAAATACGACCACCCAATCGGCAAATAATGAGGGTGCTCCTGAAAATACCGAAGTACCAAAAGAGGAAGAAAAAAAGACTGATGACAAACAGGCTGTTGATGAAGAAGTTATTATAGAGAATAAAGAACACACTGATGACAGCACTGACGACAGCATTGACGACAGCAGTGAAGATGACGATAATGTCGTCCACAAAGATGACGGCAACAAAGATGACGGCAACAAAAATAAGGATAATCCGCCCCCGGCGGATGGTGCCAAGGACAATGACATTGTTAAAGAAGGTGACAAGGGCAATAAACAACCGGCTGCTAACCGGCAGGCGAATAAGCGTCCGGAGCTATCTGAAAAAGAAAGACCGAATACTATCAGAACGAAGCTTATTCAAGGACATCTTGACAAAAAGTTTAACGCCCACATGGAAATAGCAAAAGCTATGAAAGAGGCGAATCCGGATACAACGGAAACACTTGACGCCAAGCCGAACAAGATCGTGGCCGGAGCAACAAAATATGCAGGCAAATATCTGAAAGGCTCAAATTTCCTTCTGGATATGGTCAATACCGGAGTCGGTACAGCAAACTCGGTCATGGGTCTGCAGGAGGTAAGAGCAGACAAAACCCCGAAGCCTGTCGAAACGCCTTCCGGTGATACTCCTGTTGCAGCCGATACTCCGTCAGACACTTCGACCGGAGATTCTTCACAGCCTCAGATGACGTCTGAATTTTCGGAGATGCAGGAAAAGCACAAGAAACCCAAGGCGATATCAGCAGGCATAACAATGGGTACGGCTGTTGTTGGTGGTTTTAACAGCATACTTTCCGGACTTCTGAGCGGATTGAAATTTGGATCAAGGAATTATCGTAACAAAGTATCATCAATATTCGGCATGGGGTCAAGCGCTCTTGGACTGTTTGCAAATACCACAAAGCTTATTGGCGGCGCCCTTGCTTTCGGAGATCAGACCAATTCAAAATTAAAAGCTGCATCCTCCTGGATGGGTTTTCTTGGTTCTGCCGCAGGACTGTTGGGTTCGGCTACAAACATGATAGGCAGCATAGTAGAAAAGGGCTTCCGGAAAAGTGTTGTTAAGGGTGCAGAAAGAATATCTGAGGGCACAAGGGATACCACAGCCGATATAAAACATAACATTCAGGAGAAAAAGCAAAACGGCGACTGGAAAGGTTACGCGGAAGAGAAAAAGAAGCTGAACAGCGTCAAGGCAAAAAAATATGCTATGAAGCAGGCCTCAGAATTGAACAAGGCCAAGGCAGCTCAGATGCCCAAGGGCATAGCAAGTACGCTCGGAAGCCTGGCATCTGTTGCAACTGCTCTCCCGGGCATCGTTCCTGCCTGGGCCAATTCCAAGGTCGGATCGATACTCAAGGCTTCCAGCGGTGCTGTATCGGCATTGACAAGTATAGTTAAGCAGACAGACCTTGCTTCCGACAGAAAAGCGGCAAAAAAGCTGACCGAAAGCAAACACAATGTGGTTGACGAGTACATAGAAAACAAGCTGCCGAAGGCCCGTAAGGATATATTTGATTTTGAAAGATCATATTCCAATGTTACTCTTACAGAGAATGAGCAGAAGAGGGTCGTACTTGGCCGTCTTGGAATAGATATAGAAACAAAAGACAAGGACCTGTCTTCTTCCGATTATGAAAATGCCTTCAACGCCATAAACCACAAGAGAGCGCTGAACATCATGAACGCAGAGGATAAGGATAGAAAAGAGATCTTTTCTGCCCTGAGACTGCAGGAAAACGCAACGCTGCAGGATGTTGAGGCTGTGCTCAGAGGCGACTGATAATTGAGACAGTACTGATATTATCCCGGAATAGGAGGCGAAAGTATGCCCGAGCCTGATGAATTGCTTGAAAAAAAAAAAAAAAAGAAGACGGCGATGATGCCAAAAATAACGATCAGTCTGATGACGGTGAGGAAGAAGAAAAAAACGACCGGTCTGATGACGGTGAGGAAGAAGAAAAAAACGATGAGTTAAACGTTGACGATCCCCAAGAGAATGACCAACAAGAGGATGACCCTCAAGTGGATGACCCTCAAGTGGATGCCCCCCAAGTGGGTGACCATCAAGAGGATGATCCCCAAGAGGATGATCCCCAAGTGGGTGACCATCAAGAGGATGATCCCCAAGTGGATAACCCCCAAGTGGATAACCCCCAAGTGGGTGACCAACAAGTGGGTAACGGTGCAGGGAATCCTGCAGTACAGCCTGCTGATCTGAATACAAGAAAGACTACGCTCAAAAACGAGCTTGTAACAAATTACATTGCCGCAAAGAACGCCGAAAAAACAAGGATAGAACAGGCAATAATAAACGCAGGAGGCGGGCCGGCAGTGGCTCCGGCGGCTGCATCATCGGGAGGCGGAGCAAGTAAGCATCTGAACCGCTATATGGATGCCTCCGGTTTTATTATGGACGGCATCAATGCCGCTGTCGGCGCAGGAAACTCAGTTATGGGCTTCAAAGAGCTTTATGCCGATGACGGAAGCAATAACAGCACCTCAACAAATACTGAGAACGGATCAAACTCATCCTCTAATGATTTGGGATCGGACGGCGGAGGCGGCAATACAACAGGAAGCGATTCGGACTCGACAGAAACAGAGACCGAAAAGGATAAGCTTGAGAAAAAACACAAGCCGTATAAGAAGATCAACAATTACATATCATTGGGAACATCTGTCTGGGGCGGTATCAATAACAGTATTGCCATGCACACGAACAGAAAGAAGTTCAGCTCTAAAAACGAGCGGGTGAGAAGGGCAGGCCGCTTCGGCTTTTCCTCAAATTTCTTCGGCTTCCTTGCAAATGCCTCAAAGGCTACTACTGCCGGTCTTAATATCTGGGGCGATCAGGATGAAAAACACACCAAGCGTGCGACCCGCTGGATGGGTGCTGTAGGCTCGCTTATGGGTCTGATCAGCGCCGGTACGACACTTGCCGGCAGTATCACAGACAAGGTGTCCCGTAAACGAATAAGAAACGAGGCAGACTTGATCGCTTCTTCCATAGATACCAATAATGCCGATGAGACCCTGACAAAGCAGAACCTTGACCAGGATAAAAATAACGGAAACTGGTTAAATTATGAGACAAACAAAAAGCACCTGAACAGTCTCAAGGCCCAGAAGATCGCCATGAAGCACGCCGCTAAGATGAACTCTGTCAGGGCAGACCAGAATCTGAAGGGAATTGCCGGTACTGTCGGAGGTCTGGCATCCTTTGTAGGCTCTCTTACCAACGCTATCCCTAAATTTGCAGACAGCGGCTTCGGAAAGTTTATGAAGGCTGCCGGCGGTGCAATTACGGCTGTCACAAATATTGCAAAGCAGCATGAGCGCATTGACGAACTATCGACCAGGAAAAAAATTCTTGAAAAAAAGAAAGAGATCATCAATGAATATATAGGTGAGAAAATGCCGAAGCTGGATAATGATCTTGCACCGTTTCTCAGAAACCATCCCGAGATCACTAATGTCACTAACAACGAGAAGCGCAGGATAATTGTTGCAAGACTTGGCGCAGACGTTGAGATAGAAAACAAAAAACTGGAAGCAGACGATAAGGAAAAGGCCTTCAAGGCTATCAACCACAAGAGGGCTTTGACAATAATGAACGCAGAGGACAATGTAAGGCAGCAGTTGTTCAGTACTTTGCGGCTTGATGATCAGGCATCTATCCAGGATGTTGAAGCAGCACTGAGCGGTGACTGAGAATGACAGCCTGACAGATTTCCCGATCTGAAAAAATGAGAGAGGTGGAGGTGAGAAGATGTGTGGACCTGT
>ONEU01000173.1 GCA_900316925.1 uncultured Eubacteriales bacterium | reverse complement strand
TGAAATAATCCTGGTTCATCTTCACCCTTCCCTCATTTGATTATTCCCCGTCACAATATGACGCTTATGGTGATCGTCAGTATTCTCCCATTGAAAGGAATCGCAGAACCGCCTGTTTCAAGCGTTCCAATCCGTCCAGCAGCTGTGACTGCGGGCAGGCAATATTCATTCTCAGAAAGCTCTCGCCTCCCTTTCCGTAATAGCTGCCTGCCATCACATAAAGACCGGTATACTTTCTGATCTGGGAGGCGAGCTTTATGCTGTCCGTTGTAATCGACGCACATTCCAGCCAGAGCAGATAGGTCGCATCTCCCCACACAAGCTTGATCTGCGGAATCTCCTGGTGCAGGAAATCCCTGACGATCTGTTTGTTCCGATAGAGATATTCATTCAGTTCCTCCAACCAGGCTCTGCCCTTGGTGAATGCTGCAATTGCCGCTGCCGCCGCAAAGGAATTCGGCATGGAAATCTCATCCTTCTCAATTGCAGAACAGATACGCTCCCGCAGCGTCGGATGCGGAATATAGAGTGCTGCCGTCTGCAGGCCGGCAAGATTGAAGGCCTTTGTGGGTGCCATACAGGTAATGGAAAGACTCTTGTTAAGCTCTGATGCTCCGGTAAACGGCACATACGCCATTCCGGGCGTAATGATATCACAGTGAATTTCATCCGAAACCACCGTCACATGATGTCTGGCGCACAGTTCCCCGATTCTTTCCAGTTCCGGTTTTGTCCAGACAGTACCGGTAGGGTTCTGGGGATTACAAACGATCATCAGGGTAGCGGTTGGCTCCGAAAGAGCCTGCTCCAGCCTGACGGGATCCATACGGTAGGATGTCCCGTCAAATCTCATTTCCACCTCTGACACCTGTCGTCCGTTATTCTGGATACATTGATAGAAATGATTGTAATTTGGCGTGAGCAGAACGATCTTATCTCCCGGTGCTGTAAGCTGACGGATGATTGACGATACTGCCGGGACAACGCCGTCACAGAACATCAGTTCATCCTGGTTGATCGTGAGACCGTGGTACGCTTCCCACCAATGGATATATGCGTCATACCACTCATCCCGCAGCTTACTGTACCCGAAAACAGGATGCTCCAAGCGCTCATGGAAGGCTTCCATGATCTCCGGCGCTGCCGGGAAATCCATATCCGCCACCCACATGGGCAGTTCTCCTTCTTTGATATCCCATTTGACGGAATCCGTATTTCTCCGTTCGGTAATCCTGTCAAAATCATACATAGTCATTTTCCTCCATCAATATCTCCGCACATCCTCAATGCAATTCAAGCGTCTGATGCGGTATTTTCTATCTCAAAGCTCACCTTGCCGTTCTCCAGATGGTACAGTGCACCGATCACTTTCAGTCCATGCTCCTCTTCGCGGTGAATCTCAAAGCTGTTTTCGATGATCTCCATGCTGTGCCGCACATTCAGACAGCAGGCACGGTATTCGTTCTTCTCTTCTCCGATGGCCTTTCGGATCTCATCCGTGATGAACTTGATATACCCTTCCGGATCATGGTGAATAGCAGCGTTCACCGCACCGCAATGATCGTGACCCAGCACAACGATCAGCTTGACTCCCAGATGAGATGCCGCATATTCCACCGAACCGAGCTGATGGTCGTCCATAACATTTCCGGCAACACGGATCACGAACAGATCACCGATACCGGCGCTGAAAATACACTCGGGAATCACCCGTGCATCCGAACAGGTGATCACAACAGCGTATGGGTGTTGTCCGTCAATGCAGGTATCCCTTCTGCGCTGCAGGGAAATATCTCCTGAGCCTGTCTTGGCAAGCAGGTATCGTTCATTTCCCTCCTTCAGCCTTTCAAGTGCATCCATTGCATTGACTGTATTGTTCACGTCCACAGTCTGACACTCCTCTCTCAAAAATGATTTTCCGAATCTTTTCCCTCCTCTATTCTATCACAACCTCTCCCCAACTTCAACCCCATCACACAGAGCCTGGCATCCGATCACACAATAATAACATTGGCTACTCTGGAAAAGGGGGCCGGGGAAAACCTTTTTTCACCAGAAAAATATTCACTGGTAACTAACAGGTTAAAATGGATTTCCGTGCATCGGCTACACGGAAATCCATTTTGAAAGAAACTTGCCTGAATGACCCTGCAAATCCATGGTCAACAACGATGAGAAGATAGTGTTTATCGATTGCTGCAAGGATTATCCCTCAGCGAATTTTGGAAAGGGGTTCGGGGAAAAACTTTTTTCGCCAGAAAAAGGTTTTCCCCGGGAAGTGGCAGGTCAAAATTGATTTCCATGCATCGGCTACCGGGTTCATTGCTTTTTCTTTCAAAATGTGTCATAATGGAGGTAACAACCTATTGACGATTATGGCTCAACAGCGCCTAAGGAGGAATTATTATGGAGCTGACAAAAATCAGCAAAAAGCTGTCCTATCTGCTGCGCCATTGCACACAGCCGCTCTATATTGACCTGAACGGCGGTTGGGCAGATGTGGGAGAGATCATCCGTGTGCTGCAGGAAAAATATCACGATACCAACATGGCCGTTCTTGAACAGATCGTCGCGCAGGACGTAAAAGGCCGCTATTCGTTTAACAGCGATCATTCAAAAATCCGTGCGAATCAGGGACATTCCATTCCCGGCGTGAAAATCGACATGGAACAGCCGCAGCCGCCTGAACTGCTCTATCACGGTACAGCCACACGCTTCCTGTCTGCCATTCTGCAGGAGGGTCTCAAGCCGATGACACGACAGTATGTGCATATATCTCCCGATGTGGAAACCGCCATCGAGGTGGGCAAACGCCACGGAAAACCGGTGGTGCTGGTCATCAGAGCACAGGAGCTTGCCGCTGACGGATTTCCTCTTTACCGTTCCTCTAACGGTGTGTGGCTGACAGAATACGTTCCTGCCCGCTATATCCGCGTCAGAGAACCGTCAGAAGAATAACACAGCAAACAGCCGGACGATTATTTACCGTCCGGCTGTTATCATTGATGGAATTATGTTTGATTGTCAGGTACTTTCGAAGTTCTGTAAATGTGTCAGCCCGGTTGGGGACTACCGCATTATCCGACTGAATCAATCCTGGAACTGCAGGTAAATCTCCTGGATCTCGCTCTGCGTCATGTGGCTGCAATTCAGCAGCTTCTCGATAAAGGCTTCCAGCAGTTCACGATGCTTTCCGATCATCTCCACCGCAAAGTCCATCTCCCGTTTCAGAACGGCAGAGCATTCCGCATAAATCTGCTCCCTGACCGATTCCGGCATGATGCTGTTCGTAGAGATGATTCCCAGGTTTTCGGACATTCCGTAGGTACAGATCATCTGCAGGCAAAAATGGAACGCTTTCCTGAAGTCAGAGGACGGTCCTGTGGAGAGCCCCTCCTTCTCACCGTAATAGACAAGCTCTGCCGCTCTTCCGCCAAGTGCACAGCGGATATGCTTCAATATATCATTTTTTGTCAGATTGATACTGTCCTCGGCGGGTTCCTCCATCACATAGCCGCCGAAATCGCCTCTTGAGGTGATCGTCACATAAGCAGGCCGGCCGCCGCCCAGAAGATTCATCAGAAGATGGCCTGATTCATGTACCGCTACCCGGCGCATGGATGCTTCATTCCATTTCTTTTTCTCACCGTTGCAGAACAGCTCCAGGGATTCATCCAGGATACTGTCTGTTACCTTCATCTTTCCCTCGCGTACCGCCATTCGCAGTGAAAGCTCTATCACCTGCTCCAATTGGGCAAGACTCATGCCGATGGAGCGCTGCGCCAGGTTCTGACGCATGGGGGCAGTCACTTCAAAAACAGGATCGGACAGTTTCAGATTCAGATAGTTCAACCGATCGGACTTCTTTGGCAGATCCACAAAGATGGTTCTGTCAAATCTGCGGGTCAATGCCGGATCAAGAATTTTTGTTCCGCGGTCCACGGAATAATTGGTAGCCGCCAGGACAAAGACCGGCCTGGAAATATCGTTATGAAAGCCATCCATTTCTGTCAGCATTGCCGTGAGCACATCAGCACTGCTGTTTTTCTCTGACGAGCTGTTTCTGTCCGCACCGATAGAATCAATCTCATCAATAAAGATAATGGAGGGGGCATATTTCCGGGCGGTAGCAAATAATTTATGCAACTCCTCTGCCCCTTCGCCGACATACTTTCTGACAAAACGGTTTCCCTCACTGGACAGGAAGGTCACATTGGCTTCTCCTGCCATTGCCTTGGCAAGCATCGTCTTACCCGTACCGGGAGGACCGTAGAGCAGAACTCCCTTGGGTGAATGCAGACCTGAACCTGCATATTTCCGGGGGTCTTTCAGATAATCAATGAAAAATCGCAGTTCCTTCTTCGCATCCTCCGCGCCGATAACATCATGGAACGTGATGTCAGGCCGTGACAGTTCGGAAACAACACTGTCTGTATCCTCTGCTTCCATGGCGGTGACCAGTTTAAAATCAAACAGCCTGATTTCAGCCGTCTTCGGATCCGTCAACAGTTCACAGGTCTTATATGTCAGCACCTTACAGGAGCTTCCCAGACGGATGATCTGATTCTCACAATGAATGTCCTCGCAGATCTCTGACAGTCTGGCTGAAAACGGCTGACGGGGATCATCCAGCGTCAGGAAATCCCTCACGCCTTCTTTCACGAAGGAAGCCCTCTCCTCATTGTTGTACATCCTTTTCCGGGACTGCACCACATAGACAGGAATTGCAGGATAATCCTCCGCGATCCGGTGCAGCAGAGAGACAGAAGACGACATCAGCTCCCGTTTATCCGCATCCGTTCCCATCAGCGGATCAACCATAGCAAGCGAGATATCATGCCTGCTCAGTACCTCGGATGCCTCCTCCGGCGTGGTGACCTGATAGAAACGACAATTAGCTGCCTCGTTCTGAATTGCCTGCATCACGGGGCTGTCAGCAACAACCATTACCTCGAAAGGATTTGGAGAAACAAACAGTTCTTTGATCGGTGGGTCATCCTCCGGAATCGCCAGGTGAATACGGACCGTGTCAATATCATTGATGGTCGGTCCCGGCTGATTGGACTCCAGCAATCGGGACAGGTCATACAGGGAACTGCTCAGAAAGCTTCCCGCACCACCCTTGATATTCCGGGCATCCACATTCTTTCCCTTGGAGAACAGCAGCGCCGCATACAGGTATTTGTCGATCTGGACGTCCAGCCCCATCTTGCGGTAGCTCTGTACATACCCGAGGTATTCATTGCGGGCAATCGCTTTCAATGCCGCCACCGAAAGACGATTGAACATCACTACGTTCCCCGCACTCAGACGGGAACTGATAGCAGCCGGAAAGAACGGCGCATTAGTCAGGGGATTCTTCTCCTTTACGATCGCATCAAGAACCACATTCGGCGGAATCATGGAAAAGTTGCCGGAGGGATGATTCTCATATAATTGCTTTCCGGCATTGGTGGTCATAATGATGATAACTTTAGAGAAGTCGATCTCCTCATCCAGGAAAACGTCACGCAGCCTGCCGGCATCCAGAAGCTGCAGCAGCAGACGGATGATTACGGGATGGGCTTTTTCAATCTCGTCGAGCAGTACCACGGCGCCGTCTTCATGCTTTTTTACAAAGCCTGTCAGCGTACCCTCCGCGCTGCCGCGATAAACCTGATTGGAGCCGATGAACGTCATGTGGGCTTCCTTGTCGGCATATTCACTCATATCGAAACGGCAGAACGGCAGATCAAGATAGCCGGCAACGGTTTCGGAGAAGAAGGTTTTTCCGACACCGGGAGGTCCTGCAAAGAGATACACCGCCGCCGGATGACTGTTCTGTACCCCCATCAGTTTCAGCGTTCCGGCATGATAGAAGCCTGTCACGAACGTCTGGATTGCATTCTCCTGACCGGACATCAGTTTCTGCAGCTTCCGTCTGAGAGAGATGGTTTTCTTCACCAGGGCTCTGAAAGAATTCTTGTTGCTTCTGATCTTCGGGTCATCAGAGGCATTGAGCAGCTCCTGGGTGGACAGCATTTCGTCTGCAAGCTCATCGTCCTCTTCAACAGCTTCTGTTTCCTCCCGGACAGCCTCCTCCTCGTTGACCGGTTTTTTCAGGCTTTCAAGGAACGGTGTCGGCTCACGGAAAAGATTCTCCAGAAGAGAGGAGATATGCAGCGTGATCCAGTCGTTTTTCTTCCCTTCCTCAAACGCCTTCTGTTCGAGCGCATAATAGGACGGATCCTCCGGATGGTCGGCGATATACTCTTCCAACCGGCTGAGACAGTCGAAAAGATAATTTCTGTCCTCTCCGAAATACCGATAGACAATAGGCAGCTCTTCGGTGAGAAAGGCCACACTCCTGTCATTTCCCAGTTCCTGCGCAAAGAAAGATCGGTACCTGTCGTCATCACGCAAGCAGACCAGGAGTGCCGCTGCCACGATTTTCTCTCTTGTCAGATGCTGACAATCCGCGTGATAACGCTTCTCAACGATCCGCAGCAGAATGGTCGTTTCAACACTATAGATTATCTGACTGTTCATGTTTCTTCCACCTCATTCTGTTTATTTCTCATCTCTGTCAGAATCTCCCTTGCAGTTTTGTCAGCGGCATTCCCCTGACACAGCAGCAACTCCTGCAGGGAGTCACCGATGACCCTTGTCAGTCGGCTTCCGATCCTCTTTTCTTCCACCAGATCCCGGAATACCCCAACGATCTGACGGAACCCCGGCAGTCCCTTGATGGTCCTCCTATTTCTGGGAACACGGTGCGCAAAATCTATGTACCGCAGCAGGAAGGTGTTTACATCCTCCGTATAGGTATCTTCCTGTCCGGAAAGCTTCAGATACATGGCAGCCAGAATGCTGCATTCCGAGAGCACCGTATTGATGTGTCTGGTACCGTAAAGATCCGTTGCCCGGACGCGCAGGCAAAATGCAACCGCTTTTTCCCGGTTGTGCCTTTGATTCGTCTCGATCAGCAGCTGTGCCGCTTCCAGCATCCAACCCGGTTGGTGGAGTATCCTCATCTCGGAAAGAAAGGTACGCAGATAGGGATTTTCCTTTTGGGGATACAGCCTGGTGTACGCACCTGCCGCCTCACGCAGGTTCGTCAGGGTGATGGGATACTGTTCCATATTGTCCTTTGAATAATAGCCCTCACCGATCTTTTCTTCATAGTCAACCTTTTTCTGATCCAGTTCCAGCACCAGCTCACAAAGTTCCAGGTTCCGCTTTGGATCGTCTGCAAAAAGCTCTTCCTTCACCTGATGGATAAATTTCAGCATATAGTTGACGCAGTATCTGCTCCTCTGGTGTGCAGGATGCTCGTTTGTCCAGTCTTTTCCGGCTTCCTGCCGCACCGCTTCACAGCAGCCAATCACAAGTTTATAGATCTGACGGCAGTCATCCATTGCGGCCCTGTTCCCTTTTTCACCGCACAGTCGCCAGTGTATCCGGGCCATTGACCGATACGCATACAGCTGCTCTTTGCAATCCGTCTGTACACAGCGGTTGTGGTCCTTCATGGCTTCCACCAGCCATTGAAAACACTTCTCCGTAAAGGCAATCTGACCCTCCTGTGTCTGTCCGATGCATTCCGTCAGATTGATCCGCTGCTGATGATGCAGCGTCAGCAGCTTTTCACTCAGTATCAGATACAGGCTCAGGTACCAGATTCTCTCATCCTGCGGGACTTTGTCTCTCCGGATCTCGCTTCCCGCAATCTGCAGTGCATCACCATAATGCTCCACCGCCTGGTTGACCAGATCCTTCTCCATCATCACATCACCGGACCGCAGGTAACACTTCACCATCATCACGGAGGGAACCAGCTCATACCGTGTCCTTAGCTTCCGGCAGATCTGATCGTACCGCTGCATTGCCAGTTCCGTCTGACGCTGTGCCTTCATCTCTCTGTAAAACTCCGAAGCCTGAAACAGCAGCGTCATCAGATGACAGAGCTCTTCCTGGGTATCCGCCTCCGGCAGGTACCGGTCTATGCCCTTTCCCTCTTCATACAGCTTCTCCCAGAACGGGAAATAATCCTCACGGTACTGATCCTCGTAAACGGGATAGGAAAAGGAACGTACCAACCCTACATGATAGATCATATACATCACTTTATCCGGCAGCAGGTGCTCCATGAGCGGTTCACGGCAGGTTTCTTCTGAACAGTAACTCTTGATAAGCGGTATCAGTTCCTTGAGGATATTACTGACGCGGAAGCAGTCATCGAGATCATACACCGCATCAGTGGAAGTGATCGCCTCTGTCACGGCACGCTGGAACCTGCTGATCCAGAGCTCTGTTGCCTCGATGCACAGCTTCAGCGACTGCTGTCTGTACAGTTCACCCGGATACTGCAGATACAGTCCAGCAAGTCTGATCATGGGATACAGCTCCTGATTCTTTCGGACATCCGTTTTTTTCCAATAACCAACCGATAACTCATAACAGCGCTCCGCCATGAGCCTGCCTTCCGGAGTGCCGTCGCTTTCATGGATCTTGCCGAGATGGAAATACATCTCTCCAAGCTCATCACTCCATTTGCTCTTCAGTGATGTTCCGCTGTCCTTGTCGGACTGCTGACGAACCTTCATTTCCCTTTTGCGAAGGTATTCTTTCAGAAATGCCTCGTATTTCGGTTTCTTTTTCTCCGACCCTGTCCTCAGCTGGAGCAGGGCGTTTTCACGAAACAGGCTCTCATATCCCGCACCCAATTCTGTCATGCTGACTTTCATCAGAGTGCACAGACTATCACCATACGGCTCTGCCTTTGACGGAAAGACCTCAGCCAATTGGTAAGTCATATCCATCATTTCCTCTAACAGATCGCACTTCACCTGCTCATTCGATGTTCTCTCAAAGCGCAGCATACTATAGTGGAAATACTCCCGGAAAAGATCCGCTGCCTGTTCCCGCAGCTCCGGATCGCTGCTGAACAGAAGCGCTTGCTCCGATGACTGATACAGACCGGCAGCTTCCTTGAGCATAGCATCGTCTATCCCGCGTCCCAGTTCCAGCGAATACTGCCGCATCAATTCCTTCAGGTCCTGCAGTACCTGACTCAGATACTCTTCCTCCCCCAATGCCAAGGCCTGCTTTAATTCAAATATGACAATGGTTTTATACTCCGACGGATAGGACATCTTTTCTTTCTCATGTGCCTCCCGGATGGCAGCACGGGCTTTTGCTGACAGCTCCTGCAGATCTCCGTATTTCTGCTGTTCTTCTTTGGAACTGCGAATCAGCTTCGACACCATCCTGCTCATCAGTCTGGCTCTTGTTGTCAGCAGCCCCTTTTCCTTCACGGGTAAGCAGTTGCCGTATGTCTCCAGGAATTGTATCTGCTCATAATTCAGTTTTACACCAGGCTCTTTCAGTGCTAATCTCTCATACGTCCGGAACGTCTCGGCAATCAGCAGCGGCGTCCTGCCGTATGACCGCAGCAGCTGAAGATAAATATCAAGCTGTGCACGATACTGTGCCGCCTGTCCGTACAGCTCCGCAAGCACCACCAGGTTCTCACGGTCATCCGTGTCCCATGCCGCTTCACTGCGCTTGAGCATTGCTGACCGGAGATGCTCACGGTACGCTTTTTCCGGGTTGATTTTGCTCTTTCCGGACGTATCCGCCAAGTCCTTCGCTGCCCGCTGATACACCAGCGCTAATAATTCTTCGGTTGCCGCAGTATTCTTCTTCCACTCAATCGTCCTGATATTCCATTCTCTCTCATAGAAGAACTCCTCTTCCGCCTTTTTTTCCCAGAAGCTTTCACTTTGCAGAAGCTCCTCCAGAGTAAGTATATCCTCCAAATAACTGCTATCCCGATAGCCAAGTTCCAGCTTGATCCGGATGAGCCTTTTCAGGATCAATGTTCTTTCGGCATCCCCAAGGTATTCCTCCATCAGGGCATAGTCTTCCGCCAGAACTTCCACCCAATGCGGATCCTGCATCTTTCGTGCATGGAACATTTCCATACTGTTCACATAATACTTCTGATTCTTTGTCAGCCTTGCCCGCTGGTAATACAGCTCCCCTAAATTGGCATACTGACGCAGCAGCAGTTCCTCTTCCCGCTGATCCCGCGAGGTCTGTACCCTCTCCCAGATCATGCCAAGCGAGACGGACAGTATGCGCTCCATGGCTGAAAACGTCTGTTCGGATTCGATTCCGTTTTCCATAAAATAGCGGTACAGCATCCCATTGAAGAACCGTACCAAACACAGCAGCCTGTCTGTGTTTTCGTCACGACAGCGCCTGAGGCGTTCAAAACCGAACAGCTCCTGCAGCAATCTGCCGTCATCCTCCTGAGCGGCTTCATACAGTTCCTCCGCCAATGCAAGCTCATCCTCTTCACGGCGGGACATCAGGCTTTCAGTGATATAATCCAGATCGAAGCAGTTGATCGCATGATAGAACCTCGTGCCGGCATGAGAATCTTCCTGCTGTTTCAGAAAGGCAAGGAGTTCTGCGTGGATCCCGGCAGGATCGTGACACAGCTTCAAAAAACCTCTGTCAATACTGCGGTGGCGGAAAGCATAACTTCCGTCCGCACGCACGGCAAAAAGATCGTCAATCTCATTGATCCCGCCGAGGAACGACAGCTCCATCCATGACCTGCCTGTCAGCTTTTCCAGAGCTTCACGTCTTAGTCCAAAACGGGACGCAGCCATAAACTGACCGGCTCTTTCAATCCAGTCGTCATCAAGAACATCCGTCACTTCTGACAGATACTGCACCATCATGTCCTCCAATGCGTCCGGACATTTTTCCACCTTCCTGAGCTGGTGAAGAAGCAGGGTGTCATCAGACACATTCTCCTGCTCAGCAAGCTCCTTTTTCACCAACAGATCAAGGGAATGTGCCATCAGCAGCAGGTACATGGGATGATCCGAGCATTGCTTGGCGATGATCGCCTGTTCCACATCCCGGGAAAGCTCCCTGTGCAGCTTTCGGAACATTTCCTCCAGCAGGGTGTGCTTCTCCACCTGACAGATCGGCGGCAGCTGGATACAGCTATACGAGAGTGTCTCCGTTTCCGGGGTGCAGGTCATCATCACATGAAGATTCCCTGATAGCGTCTCAGGGATAAACAGCAGTCTGCGCAGTACCTCATCGGCTCTCAGCTGATCGACCGCATCAATCATAATACACAGCTTCCGTCCGAGGTGAATGTAATGATAGCACAGATCATTCATCCGCCGGAACCGTCTGAAATCCCATTTTTCCGAACCATCCTCAGGGGGTATCAGTTCCATTTCACGTTCGAGATAATGTGTAATGAGACGGATCAGGCCTGCAGCGGTCGTCGTGTGCTCCGTCAGCCCGCACTCTATCGGAAGAACATCCCAGCCTTGCTGTTTCATCATCTCGGCAAGCCTTCCCATCAGGGTACTTTTTCCGGAGCCGTTCTCACCCTTGATAATCGTCACACGATGTTTCTGTGCAGCCTGCACATACGTCTCCGCCAGTGCTTCTCTGACCAGAAACCGTTGAGCCTGCTGAACATAATAATCCTGATGGATAGGAAGCTCTTGCTCCAGTTCACGGTTCACATCACTTCTCCGCCAGTCCTTCCGGAGAAGCTGCAGCAGATCATTCTTCACATCTTCACAAAATGAGTCCATTGATTGCGGAACGGCTGCTTTTCCCTGACGTTCCATCTGATAGAACCGCATCCTGCCGCCTGAACGTACCAACAGCTTTCTTTTGAACTGATGATACTGATATTCAAGAGTCTCCCCTTCTTCGGTATCCTCCCATTCCACCTCCCGATAGTAGAACAGCACGTTCCGGGAGATCCTCATGGTATTCTTCAGTTTGGCAAGACCCATCAGAAACGCATCCCTGTCATCCTTCGACACCTTGTCGCCGCACTCTCCCAGCAGCACCACGACAGGAAGATCTTGTTGATTGTTTTCATTCATACTGTCCCTTAATACCTGCAAATTGCGTGCAAAGGTATCCGCCGAGTCATCCTGGCCGCAGCACTTCTGCGAAAAGCTCACCTCATCCTCATGCTTTGCTGCTTCTTCATTCAACAGATCCGCTATCTGATGAGCAAAGGCATCCCTTTCAAAGCTCATATCTTTGAAGGCACTATAAACAACAATATTCTTCATGTTACCACCTCCGAATCAGGTAATATGACAGAAAATCCGACTATAATCATATCATATTGTACATTTTTTTTCAACCCCGTGGAGGTGCAAAGCACGGAAATCATTTTTGACCTGCCACTTCCCGGGGAAACCCTTTTTCTGGCGAAAAAAAGCTTTTCCCCGAACCCCTTTCCAAAATTCGCTGAGGGGGAAACCCTGCAGCAACCGATAAACACTAACTTCTCATCG